>JACSSB010000148.1 GCA_014879435.1 Phycisphaerales bacterium | reverse complement strand
AAAACCGATTTTTGGGAGCGGGAGCGAAGAGCTTTCCGTTCCCAGGGGAAGCGGGGCCGCGAACGAAGGTTGGGTTTCCCAAGCTTGGTGCGGGTAGGGGGCAGGGAGTATAGGAATGGGTAAGCCACATTCGGTGAAATAGCTGCGTGCGATCCGTTCATCTTGTCGGATCTGCGCTTGCAGAGCGTTCAGCGACTCGAAACGTTGTTCTGGACGCAGAGCGTGCAGAAAACTGACCTTGACGTGTCGACCGTACAGATCGCCTTGGAAATCGAGCAGATGCACTTCCAAGCGTTCTTGCTCACCCGCCACTGTAGGTCGCCGACCGACATTGGCGATGCCGGGCCAGGGTGGCAGCGCAGGATCGCTCAGTAGCACGGCATAAACCCCGGAAACCGGGGTGACCTGGCGATGCAGATGCAGATTAGCGGTCGGAAAACCGATAGTGCGGCCGCGCTGGTCGCCATGTGCCACCCGTCCACACAGATGGTAGGGCCGACCCAGTAGCCGCGCCGCCTGCTCCAGTTCACCCTGGGCCAGTGCTTGGCGAATCCGGGTACTGCTGACGCGCTCACCGTCCAAGATATAACTATGGCTGCTGGCGACGCTGAAACCGTGTCGCTGACCGGCTTCGGTCAGCAGAGCGAAATCGCCAGCGCGACGATGGCCAAAGCGAAAATCGTCACCGATCACCAGATGGCGGATACCTAGGCGTTCTACCAGCAGTTCATCGATAAAAGCCGATGCTGGCAAGGATGCCAGTCGCTGATCGAATTCCAGGCACAACACGCGTTCGATCCCCAATTCCTCTAGCACCTGCAGTTTTTCCCGCAGTCGCATCAAGCGGGCGGGCGGTGCATTGGGTCCAGCGAAGAATTCCTGAGGTTGCGGCTCGAAGGTAATGACCAGTCGCGGTAGGTTGTAGCGCGTAGCCTGTTCGTGCAGTTGGTCCAGAATCAGTCGATGACCGAGATGAACACCGTCAAAATTACCAATAGTGGCGACGCATCCCCGATGTTGGGGCCGAAGATTGTGTTGACCGCGAATCAATTCCATGCTGGTACGTGTGGAGTCTTGGAGTCAGGTGGCGGAAAGAGTGCCATTATAGAAACAATCGCCCAATTCTTAACACTTTGGTGCCTCTGCTCGAAGCGAATCCAAGAATTAGACCGCCGATTGCGAGGCTATCTGCTAATCCTGAGGGATTTTATCGGAATAAAGCGCAAGCCATGACTTGTTTGTGTTGGTCGGCGTTTAGCTTGGTCCCATCAACAAGTGCCGAGGCTTGATGCCTACCGCCAGTATGGTCAGCAGATAAGTCCCACCACCAGCCACGACCAACCAACTTAGATGCCACAATCGTGCACCGGCACTGGCTTGCAGCCATTGTTCCAGTCCACCCACTCCAAACCACAGGACCAGACCCATCGCCAGATTGGCAGCGCCCAATTGCGCCAGGAATCGGGTCCATCCGGCGCGTGGCCGATAGATATCACGCCGCCGCAGGTTGATAAACAGCAGGCCAGCATTGAGAAAGGCTGCCAAGGAGGTAGCCAGCGCCAGCCCGGCATGGGCCAGTGGCCAGATCAGGATCAAGACCATTGTGGAGTTGGCGACCATGGCGATGATGCCGTACTTGACCGGGCTACGGGTGTCTTGGCGGGCATAAAAACCGGGGGCCAGTACCTTGATCAGTATGAATGCCACTAAACCAAAGGCAAGTGCTATCACACTACGGGCTGACATGGTGACGTCGCGGATATCGAATTCGCCATATTGGAACAATGCCGACAGAATCGGACCAGCTAGGATCATCAGTGCCACTGTGGCTGGAACGCCGATCAGTAAAGCCCAGCGCAAGGCCCAATCCAGTGTCTGAGAAAAGCCATCGGCCTCAGCGCTAGCGTGCTGGCGAGATAGTTTGGGCAGGATCACGGTACCTAGCGCCACACCAAAAATGCCAAGCGGAAATTCCACCAGCCGATCCGAGTAATACAGCCAACTGATACTGCCGGAAACCAGGAATGAGGCCAACAAAGTATCGATCAGTAGATTGACTTGGGCCACCGAGGAACCGAACAGCGCTGGTAACATCAACTTCAAGATCCGTTGTACGCCGTGGGAGGCCCAAGCCCACTGCGGTCGAGGTAGTAGCTTCAGTTTTAGTAGAAACGGGACTTGGAAGCCCAGTTGTATCAGGCCCGCGATGAACACACCCCAAGCCAACCCTATCACCGGTTGCGCCATTAAAGGTGCCAGCCACAGCGCGGCGGCGATCATGGTTAGATTGAGCAGCACCGGAGTGATCGCTGGAATGGCGAACCGACCGTAACTATTTAATATGCCGCCAGCTAGGGCGGTCAGTGAGATAAAAAATAAATAAGGGAAGGTGATGCGCAGCATTTCCACCGTGAGTTGGTACTTACCGGCGTCAGCGGTAAAACCTGGCGCGAATAGCAGAATCAGCAACGGTGCCGCCAGCACACCAATGGTGGTGATGACGAATAGAATCATGCCCAGGGTACCGGTTACTTGATCCACCAGTTCCTTCATTTCTTCCTGAGAGCGCTGCGTCTGATATTCCGAGAAGATCGGTACAAAGGCTTGCGAAAATGCGCCTTCAGCGAACAATCGGCGCAGGAGATTGGGAATGCGAAACGCGACGAAGAACGCATCGGTACTAGCCCCGGCGCCGAAAGATTGAGCGTAGACCATATCGCGAATGAAGCCGGTGAGTCGGGATAGCGAGGTCATGGCACTGACCACGCCGGTCGATTTGAGAAGGGCCTTGCTCATGGTAGGGTGCGGTCCTGCGCGGATGGTTCGGAAGGCGCGGATGATAGCGGGATTGGCCCAAACTGTCAGCGACACGATCCGTTTGGGGATTGACAGCACGGTGAAAACTGTCAATATTCTCAATCCTTTTTAAGCCTGCATCCGTAATAAAGCTTATTATTTTGAATTGTAAGGAGTAATTGACTTGGCCAATACCGCTCAAGCGAAGAAGCGCGTCCGTCAGGCGGAAAAGCATCGCCAGCATAACGCCAGCATGCGTTCCATGCTGCGTACCTACATCAAGCGTGTCATCAAAGCCATCCAGACCGGCGATAAGGCGCAAGCCGAATCGGAATATCGGACGGCGGTGCCGGTGCTCGACCGCATGGCACGCAAGGGTTTGATTCACGCCAACAAGGCCGCTCGCCATAAGAGCCGCTTGAACCAACACATCCGTGGTATGTCGGCGAGCTGACCCGCTTTCTAGCGATATACCTTCGTCAGGTTTTGATCCAAAACCAAGACCTGTCGAAGCGGATAATTCGTCTGCGATCAAAATGAAAAGGCTTACCCATTTATGGCGGTAAGCCTTTAATTTTTTGATTAGTGAAGATGGTCTGTAATCAGAGATATTAAGGTACGGCCCGCTACTGCTGGGCAAGAAGCCTAGAAAGGATCATTGTCCCTCCCAGCCCTCTTCCGGTTCCTCAATAATCATCTTGGTCGTAGGGGCTAGAGTAATTGCGATAGCCGTCACAGACGTAACGCCTCATGCCATCTATGAAAACAGATCTGCAATTCTGCGGTGGTGGGGCTGAACTATTGGCGATGGCGGAGCCGAGCACAGTGCCGACAGCGAGACCGGCAACAGCAGCACCCGCATTTCCCCAATGGTCATCATGATAGCCGTAGTACCCCCCTGGAGGTGGTCCTCCCCAGCCGCCGCCGTGCCAGCCACCACCGCCGCCGTGCCAGCCACCACCGCCGCCGTGCCAGCCACCACCGCCGCCGTGCCCGTGCCAGCCACCACCACCAACGTGCCAGCCACCACCACCGAAGTGCGCACCACCGCCGCCGAAGTGCGCACCACCGCCGCCGAAGTGCCCGCCGCCGAAATGCCCGCCGCCGCCGCCGAAGTGTAGTCTTTGCGCGTTCACACCGTGTAGTGGCGTTAGGAGCATTCCGCTAGCGATTGCGCCAGCAAGAAGCCAGTGTTTCATCGCATTCATGGTCTTGTTCCTTTCGTGAAATCCAGTGGTGATTACAGCGGTAGATGGCGTCTTACACCCTCTTTTTATAAAAGATCCGATACAAGCTTTAGACTTCGTACAGGAGCCGCCGTTGTTGGCAATAGTGAAGGATCGATTTGAGATCGGCGGTCGGCCGAATCGAGTGAAGTAGGGTGGAGCGGGCGGGCAGGCGTGATCATTTTCCGGCAAGCCCGCTTCCGTTGATCAGTCGAACAGCCCGGCTACCGACAGATAGCGTTCACCCGTATCGTAACAGAAAGTCAGCACGCGGCTACCATCAGGAATTTCCGGCAACTTTTGGGATACCGCTGCCAGTGAGGCACCAGAAGAGATACCGATGAAAATACCTTCTTCCTTAGCGCAGCGCGCCGCGAACTTGAAAGCGTCTTCGTGGGCCACTTGGATGATGCCGTCCAAGATATTCATATTCAACACCGCTGGTACGAAACCAGCGCCGATACCCTGAATCGGATGCGGGCCGCGTGGACCACCACTGAGCACTGGTGAGGTAGTGGGTTCAACTGCGAATACTTTCAGATTCGGAAAGTGTTCCTTAAGCACCTCGGCACAACCGGTGATATGGCCACCCGTGCCGACACCGGTGATCATGTAATCAAGACCATCTGGAAAATCCTTCAGAATTTCCGGGGCGGTAGTTCGGCGGTGAATCTCAACGTTAGCTGGATTTTCAAACTGTTGTGGCATCCAGGCACCGGGAATGCTGTCCACGATCTCTTGGGCTTTCTCGATCGCGCCCGGCATGCCTTTTTCCTTGGGTGTGAGCACCAGCTCCGCGCCGAGTGCTGCCAGATAGCGCCGCCGCTCCAGCGACATGGATTCTGGCATGGTCAGGATCAGGCGATAGCCCTTGGTCGCAGCCACCAGCGCCAGCGCGATGCCGGTATTGCCGGAAGTAGGCTCTACGATCACGGTGTTGCCCTTGATCAGGCCACGCTGTTCTGCATCCTCGATCATCGCTAGGCCGATACGATCCTTGATGCTGCCGCCGGGATTGGCACGCTCCAGTTTGGTCCAGACCTCGACGTTGCGGTCGGCGAACAATCGATTGATACGAACGTGCGGGGTATTGCCAATTGTTTCCAGTATGTTAAGCGCTTTCATTTCTGGCCCTCCTGGGGCAAGGTTGGATCGGTTGCCGCACTCTTGGTGGAGGCGACGGTCAGTCTCTTAAATGGAGGCGGCCATGCCGAATCGGTTGCGGGTCTAGTTGAGGTGCGGTACCGAGGCACAGTCCTGTAATAGAGGTACAGTTCTGTAAATTGGTGCGACTTCAACTGCTTGTAATGTAAAAATAGCAGGGGCAACCCGTTGGGCATAAAGAATAATAAGGAATTTTTTTATAACCTTGTGTGAGATTACCCTGATTGCCGCCTGCCTGTACAAGGAGATCATCTATGTCCGAATCCCGTTTTCGCGGTACTGATCGCTATATCGCCACCGACGACCTGATGATGGCGGTCAATGCCGCCGTGACTTTGGGGCGGCCACTTCTGATCAAGGGTGAGCCGGGTACTGGCAAGACCCAGTTGGCCGAGGAAGTTGCCAGAGCCTTGAATCGACAATTTATTCAGTGGCACATCAAGTCCACCACCAAGGCGCAACAGGGACTGTACGAATACGATGCTGTTTCTCGCTTGCGCGATTCGCAACTGGGTGAAGCACGGGTACATGACATCGCCAATTACATCGTCAAGGGTAAGCTGTGGGAAGCTTTTACTACCGACAGCCAACCGGTGCTACTGATTGATGAGATCGACAAAGCCGACATTGAGTTTCCCAACGATTTGCTACTCGAACTCGATCGTATGGAGTTTTACGTTTATGAAACGCGGCAGATGGTGAAGGCGCGACATCGACCGATCATTATCATCACCAGCAACAACGAGAAGGAACTTCCGGATGCTTTCCTGCGGCGCTGTTTTTTTCATTACATTCGCTTCCCTGATCGGGAAACCATGGAGCGGATTGTGCAAGTGCATTACCCGGATCTGAAAAAGCATCTGCTGGCCGAGGCGTTGGAAGCATTCTTTGAGATCCGCGATGTATCGGGTCTGAAGAAGCGGCCATCCACTTCGGAATTGCTGGATTGGATCAAGTTGCTGGTAGCCGAGGACATCCCGCCCGAGGCATTGCGTGGTGATCAGCGCAAGTTGATTCCACCGCTGTACGGAGCATTGCTAAAGAACGAGCAGGACGTACATCTATTTGAAAAACTTCTATTTATGTCGCGACGTAAGAAAGATTAATCGCCGCAAGCGTTTCTCTCCAATAAGGAGGGGAGCGGGAATTTAAGAGGGTGCCGCTCATGATGACTGATTTTTTCCTCAAACTGCGCCGAGCGGGTCTGCCGGTTACATTGACCGAATTTCTGACTCTGCTGGAAGCACTGAACCAGCGAGTGGCCACTCACAAAGTTGAAGAGTTCTATTACCTGGCACGAGCGGCGCTGGTGAAGGATGAGCGTCATTATGATCGTTTCGACCAGGTTTTTGGTACGCATTTCAAGGGATTGACGACGCTATTCGACGAAATCGTCGGTGCCACAGTACCGTTGGAATGGTTGCATAAACTGGCTGAATTGACCCTCAGCGAGGAAGACAAACAACTGATCGAATCTCTGGGTGGTTGGGAAAAACTGATGGAAACCTTCGCTCAGCGCATGGCTGAGCAGGAAGGGCGCCATCAAGGTGGCAACAAATGGATCGGGACTGCGGGTACCTCGCCTTTTGGAGCCTACGGTTACCATCCAGAAGGTATCCGTATCGGGCAGGAGGTCTCGCGCCATCGCCGAGCAGCCAAGGTTTGGGATCGCCGTGAATTTCGCAACCTGGATGACAGTGTCGAGTTGGGTACTCGCAATATCAAAGTAGCGCTACGGCGCTTGCGGCGCTTCGCCCGTGAAGGCGCCGCGCAGGAGCTGGATCTGGACGATACCATCCGTTCGACGGCGCGTAATGCCGGTTATCTGGAGCTGAAGATGGTGCCGGAACGGCACAATGCGGTGAAGGTATTGTTATTTCTGGATGTGGGAGGATCAATGGATGATCACGTCCGGGTTTGTGAGGAGCTATTTTCAGCGGCACGTAGTGAGTTCAAGCATCTGGAATATTTCTATTTTCACAACATGATTTACGAAGCACTGTGGAAGGACAATCGGCGCCGCTATACCGAGAAGACCGAAACCACATCAGTGCTGCACACTTTTAGTCAAGACTACAAGCTGATTCTGGTCGGTGATGCCACCATGAGTCCCTATGAAGTGACTTATCCTGGTGGCAGTGTCGAGCATTTCAATCCAGAAGCTGGCGATGTGTGGCTAACCCGATTATTAGCGGCTTATCCACGCGCTATCTGGTTGAATCCACAGTCGCAAAATCGTTGGAACCATATCCCGTCGATCCAAATGGTGCGGGAGCTGATGAATGATCGTATGTTTCCGCTGACCTTGGATGGATTGGAACAGGGGATTCGCGCCTTACAGCGGTCGCGGTGAGTCGTGGTGAAAAAGGAAGGTGTGCCCTTTATCGCCAGATCGTCACTTGATCCAGTCGTCGACGTGGACTGGGTTCTGGCAATTCTGCCGGATAGCCCAAACTCAGTAGGGCCAGCGGCGTTAGACCGGGCTCCAGTTGCAGGATCGTACGGGCGCGCTCTTCGTCAAAATCACCGATCCAGATGGAACCCATACCCGCAGCGACGATAGCCAGTTGTGCATAGGCGGCGGCGATGGTGGTGTCCTGTAACGCATACAGCCTGGCACCCCGTTCGCCAAAAGTAGTGGCGGAGCGGCTTGGATCGGCGCAGAACACCAAGCAGACTGGTGCTTCGGCGATGAAATCTTGCTCGCGAGCGACATGGGCCAGTGCTGCTCGTGTGCTCGGATCGCAAACCACCACAATCCGGTACGATTGCAAATCACCGGCTGAAGGCGCAGCGCAGGCCATTTCCAGAATGGCATGCAGCTTTTCAGTTTCGATGGGCATATCCGCTTGATACTTGCGAACGGAATGGCGATGGCGGACAGTTTCGAAGAAATCCCACATGACGCGGTCCTCTCGGCGGTCGAGCAAGGGTTATTCGCGAAGATCAAGTTTGGGTGGATTGAAAATCCAGGTCTTTCCTCGGATCGATAAGCAACGAAGACAAGGATATCGGAGCGTTCAACCCGTACCTTTGAGCAGCGCGTTCAACTTCGGCAGTTCCGGGGATTGTGGGTAGTTGCGCTCCAACACCCGTAGGCTGTCGTTGGCCAGTTGTGGCATGTTCAATTTGATATAGACCTGGGTCATGATGCTGAGTGCATCCTCGGTGGCTGGAGTGCGTGCGTAGTTTTCCAGCACATAGGTGGCGCGGTTGAGCGCAGCGATATAGGCGCCGCGCCACAAGTATTCGTTGGCGACGTGGATTTCGTAGTTCGCCAGACTGTTGTGTAAGAACAGCATGCGCTGGCGAGCGTCCCCAGCATATTTGCTATCGGGGAACTTGCGAGTCAGCTCGGCGAAGTCGTTGTAGGCTTGCCGTGCAGCGTCCGTGTCGGTCTTGGAGCGGTCGGTGGGAGCAAGCCTTTCCATAAAGGTGTCGCTACGATTGAAGTTCGCCATACCCTTCATGTAGTAGGCGTAGTCCACATAAGGATGTCGAGGATTTGCCTTGATGAAGCGGTCGGCAGCGGCGACGGCGGCATCCGGCTCGTTGCTTTTGTACTGACAGTAAATGGTATCGATCTGGGCCTGCTGAGCGTAGCGACCAAATGGATAACGGGCCTGAATCTTGTCCAGATATTCGATGGCAGTTTTGTAATTACCGGAATCCATGGAATCCTTGGCTTCGACATAGAGCTGCTGGGCGGACCAGCCTCGGGTTTCGTCGATCTGTTCGGGCAGCAGTGAGCAGCCAGTCAACAGCACAGCCATGAGTAGGCCGACAAGCAATGGTTTTGAGGTGCGGTGCATGGATAGTGGCATGGAACAGCGGTTCTCGGGAGTAAAATACATGATCCAAGCCAGTATAACGCCCAAGCCGCTAAAAGCCATCATGCCTTCGACCGAACGAATCGATTGTCAAATTCCCGTTGCCTGTGCCGGAATGCGATTGGATCAAGCACTGGCAGAGTTATTGCCCGCCTATTCGCGTAGCCGTCTGCAACAGTGGCTCAAGGCGGGCCAGCTGCGCGTGGACGGCGCGGTGCGCCGACCCCGCGATCCGGTTGTCGGCGGAGAAACTGTCAGCGGCGATCTAGAATCTGAGATCGAAACGGTCGCGCTACCGCAGCCGATACCGCTGGTCGTGTTGTATGAGGATGAGGCGTTGCTGGTGATCGATAAACCGGCTGGGCTGGTGGTGCATCCTGCCGCTGGCAACCGTGACGGTACGCTGGTCAACGCCTTACTGCATCGCGTGCCGGAGTTGGCAGCCCTGCCGCGTGCCGGTCTAGTGCATCGCTTGGACAAGGATACCAGCGGTTTGTTGGTGGTGGCGCGCAGCCTGCAAGCGCATACCTCGCTGGTCAAGCAGTTGCAAATACGGACTATCGAGCGCGAGTATCTGGCGGTGGTCAACGGGCTGCCAATCGCGGGTGGGACGGTGGATGCGCCGATTGGTCGCCATCCGGTGGATCGCCAGCGCATGGCGGTGACCGCTGGCGGCAAACCGGCAGTGACGCATTATCGGGTACGGCGTCGCTTTCGCGCCCATGCGCTGTTGCGGGTTAAATTGGAAACTGGGCGGACGCATCAGATCCGTGTTCACATGGCCCAGCTTCGTTTTCCATTGCTGGGCGATCCGGTTTATGGCGGTCGGCCGCGCTTGCCACTGGGTGCTTCGGCTACCTGCATCGCGGCGATTCAAAATTTCCATCGGCAGGCTTTGCATGCGGAGCGGCTCGCGCTGACCCATCCCGTAACCGGTGAGCGTTTGGAGTGGCGTGCAGAGATTCCCAGCGATCTGGTGGAATTATTGACAGCTCTAGGCGAAGACGCAGACTCGCAAGATGAATGAACTACGAACTGAGCACCTGATTTTTCCCGATTGGCCCGCACCTTCCCAGGTATGGGCGGTCAGTACCACTCGACACGGTGGAGTGAGCGCACCGCCGTATGCCAGCTTGAATCTGGCTGAACATGTGGGCGACGATCCGCGCTGTATTGCCGAAAATCGGCGTCGGTTGACGAGCGTGATGGGTTTTGCTGCGGAACCGGCTTGGTTGGAACAAGTGCATGGAATTCAAGTAGTCGCAGCGGAAACAGTGGAGAGGCCGGTGGCCGCTGATGCGGCTTGGACGCGGGTGGTGAGTCAGCCTTGTGTGGTGATGACCGCCGATTGCCTGCCGGTGCTGTTGTGCGACCGGCTGGGGACAGTGGTTGCGGCGGCGCATGCGGGTTGGCGCGGACTGGCGGGTGGAGTGATTGCAGCGACCGTGACACGAATGGAGGTTTCACCCGCGACATTACTGGCGTGGTTGGGACCGGCGATTGGTCCCGATGTTTTCGAGGTGGGAGAGGAAGTCCGTGCGGCTTTTTTGGCGCTGGATGCGGAAGCGGAGGGCTGTTTTCGGCCCTCACCAGCGGGACGTTGGCTGGCGGATATTTATGAATTGGCCCGGCGGCAGTTGCGTGCTTTGGGCGTTGCGGCGATTTATGGTGGCGATTGCTGTACGGTCAGCGAGCCGGAACGGTTTTTTTCCTATCGCCGCGAGAGTCGTACTGGACGAATGGCGACCTTGATCGGGTTGCAGTAAATTTTTATCGAAAGACCAAGGATTCATGATGATCGATCACCACCACAAATTGGGTTT
>JACSSB010000185.1 GCA_014879435.1 Phycisphaerales bacterium | reverse complement strand
GGGATGGTCGACAGTGTGATCAAACCCTCCTTCCGCGACCTCCTGACCGAAGATCACGACAGCTTCGAACCGCGCCCATCTTCAGAAAAATCCGGCAAGGCAACGGTGGCCACCGAACCACCCTCCGATCTGATGGAGCCAGATCGGGCCTTCTTCGAACCACCTTCGCTGGTTTCCGAAACGCCACCTCCACAACCGGAGGTGCCAGCAATTGCTATACCGACCCCAGAGCCGATATCCATACCACCCGAACCCGAGCAAGTGGCTGCAACCGAGCCTCCCGCCACGCGTGCCGACCTGGAAGCGCCTACGCCACCGATTCTCGATTTCCCTGCGCCACCACCGGAAACCTCCTCGACCGATGACGCCAAAGCACTCATTCCAGAAGACTGGTGGTCCATTCCGGCTCCCGCCACCGCCCAATCCGCATCACCACCCTTAAATCCACTGCCACTCCTCGAACCACTCCGGCCCGCTTCCAAACCATCAGTTCTGCCGCTCCTTGAACCGCTCCGGCCCGCCTCCGAATCACTACCACTGGCCCATTCCGAACCAAATCCGGCCATGGTGGCCCAATCAGACAGGCCAAATTCGGATGCTCTGATTCAGGCCCTGTTGCAAGGCGCGAGACTGCCGCACCTGCAATTGAGCGAAGCGCAGTGGCTTGAAGTGATGGCTAATATTGGCGCGATCTTCCGTGAGACTGTCCAAGGACTGATGGAAATCCTGCTCGCACGCGGCGATGTCAAAGGGGAATTCCGCCTGCACCGCACCACCATCGGCCCGATTGAAAACAACCCACTCAAGACCTCGCCGGGGCAACCACCACTCAGCCCCGAACAAGTGATGGCTTTACTACTGATCCGACAGAAAGATGCCTACATGTCACCTGTGGAAGCGGTGTGCGAAAGCTTCAGCGATATCAAAGCTCATCAACTGGCGGTCATGGCGGGAATTCAAGCTGCCCTGAGCCGCCTGCTTGAGCGATTCGATCCCAGCAATCTGGAAACTCGGCTCGAACAAAGCGTGTTCGACAACATTTGGCCCGCCAATCGCAAGGCTAAATACTGGGATCTATTCACCACTGAATATCAGACCATCGCCCGAGAGGCGGAAGACGATTTTAACGAGCTGTTCGGCGACGAATTTGCCCGCGCCTACGAAGAGCGATTGCGTGATCACTGAACCTCTCGATCTCCGATCCGAAGGCTTCCACTTCCGTTGCGCGGTTTGGATGCTAGGATTGAATAGAGGCCATCCCGCATCCACGGTATTCAACATAGTGTCATCGCGAGCAATACCCCCATGAGCTGGTACAGCAAGGTCGTATGGTCCGAAGGGATGTTTCTGCGTCCCCAACATTTCCAACAACAAGATCGCTACTTCGAGTCTCTCGTCCGGCTATCCTGCGGCCCTTTGCGCCCCTATGACTGGGGTGTGGCACAACTAAGCCTGGATTTGGAAGCATTAGCCCTAGGTAAGATCGCCATCACCACTGCCACCGGTCTATTGCCCGACGGCACGCCGTTTAGCATTCCCGACCACGATCCCCCGCCCACACCTTTAAATATTGATGCCGATGTACGTGATACTCGCGTCATGCTAGCCCTGCCACTGCGGCGAACCGGCATGGCCGATGTGGAGCGCGGCGAGCAGCACGATACGACCGCCCGCTACCGCGCAATGGCCCACGAGGTACGAGACAACAATATCGACACCGCCAACAACAGTGCCTTCATTGAAACCGGCGAACGTCGGCTACGCCTGTTCCTCGACACCCGCGATTCCAGCGAACACACCTGTATCGGCATCGCTCGCGTGCTGGAGAAACGGCCCGATCAAACCGTGGTACTGGATGCGGAATACCTGCCACCCTGCCTGGACTGCCGAGGCGTACCGGTTTTGCGCGGCTTCGTCACCGAGATTCTTGGATTGCTGCACCAGCGCGGCGATGCTCTGGCCGAGCGGGTGACTGGAGCGGGCACGGCTCGCGGCGCTGGAGTGGATATCGCGCAATTCTTGCGCTTGCAGACCGTCAATCGCTTCGAGCCGCTGTTTGCGCATTTGGCATCCATGCAAGGTCTGCACCCAGAAGCGTTCTATCAGATCGCCCTGCAACTGGCGGGTGAAATGTCGACCTTTACCGGCAAGACCAAGCGTCGACCACCCTCTTTTCCCGTCTATGATCACGACGATCTCCAAAAGACCTTGGGTGTCCTGATCGGTGAACTGCGCCGCTCGCTCAGTTTGGTCGAAGAGCAAGCGGCGATTCGGATTCCGATTGAAGAGCGTCAATACGGCATCCGGGTGGCGATCATCACGGACCGTGAACGCCCCTTATTGGGCAAGGCCACCTTCATCCTGGCGGTTCGTGCCGATATGGCGACTGATCTGCTCCGCGCCCGCTTTCCCACCCAAGTCAAGATCGGGCCGGTCGAGCGAATCGCGCAATTCGTCAACCACCACTTGCCCGGTATCGGAGTCAGCGCCCTGCCCGTGGCACCGCGTGAAATCCCCTACCAAGCGGATTTCATCTACTTCCGGCTCGACCGTAGCAGCGAGTTCTGGAAACAATTGCTCAATTCAGGTGGCTTCGCCTTCCATGTTGGTGGCGAATTCCCAGGTATGGAAATGGCGTTTTGGGCCATCAAGGAATAAGCGAGTAGCGAACCGTGACCATCGACGATCCGTTTGCCACCGACGGGGACGAAAACGAGCGCACCATCATCCGTCCGGCACCGGGCGGACAGACGCGCCGCGCCCCTCGCCCACCCGCTGCCCCGCCACATCCGGCGAATCCGGTGAATCCGGCGAATCCAGCGGCGCTCGACTCCGTTCCCATCTCGGCTGGAGTCGGACTGAACCCGCTAGAGGCGGCCGCCGCACCACTGCTCGGCCTGATCATGCGCCTGAAGAATACCCATTCCCATCCCGATCCTGAGCGTCTGCGTCTGCGAATGATCGAGGAAATCAAGGCTTTCACCGCCAATGCCCGCAACGCGGGTATTCACGAAAAAACCGTATTCCGGGCCCGCTATGTGCTGTGCACTACCCTGGATGAAGTGGTGTTGAATACTCCTTGGGGCCGAGCCAGTGAGTGGAGCGAAAACAGCCTGCTGATCACTTTTCACAACGAAACCTGGGGCGGCGAGAAAGTCTTCGAATTGCTGGATGCCATCATCCTCGACCCGCGCAAACATCTGCACCTCCTGGAATTGATGTACCTGTGCTTAGCTTTCGGTTTCCAGGGTCGCTACCGCTTATTGGACAACGGTCGCAGTCGGTTGGAAGAACAGCGGGAGCGCACCTACAACGCCATTCGCACCGCGCATGGCGAGTTCGAGCGTGAGCTGTCACCCCACTGGCGCGGCATCCTCGATCAGCGCGCACCC
Source organism: Phycisphaerales bacterium (assembly GCA_014879435.1). Classification (GTDB taxonomy): domain Bacteria; phylum Pseudomonadota; class Gammaproteobacteria; order Competibacterales; family Competibacteraceae; genus Competibacter. The sequence continues at coordinate 7,467 of JACSSB010000185.1, read as the reverse complement.
CTGATCCGCTACGTACCTCTGTGGGTAGTGGCGGCGGTAGCGGCCGCTTTGCTACTGATGGCCTATGCGCTATTCAGTTGGTTGCTGAACACTACTTCCGATCCGGTGCTCACCGCGTTGGGCGGCATGCGTGGCGATAATATGGCGATGGTGCGTCGCAGTGGTGTTGCCGCCGCGCCCGCGATACCCAAACCACAGGCACGCAACGACCTCAATCGGGTATCGCGCGATCTGCGTACTTTTCTCGATCCTCAGATCCGACAGGGTCTGGTCGATGTGATCGATGATGCCGACAAGACTACGGTCCGCATTCGCGGCGATGGCTTATTCGCCTCGGCCAGTGCCAACATCAAACCGGAATTTCTTCCGTTGCTGGCGCAGATCGGCAAGGAACTCAATACAGCTCAGGGTCGGGTACTGGTGACGGGTCACTCCGACAGTGTGCCGATTCGCACCCTACAATTCCCCTCCAACTGGCATTTATCCAAGGCCCGTGCCGACAGCGTGGTCCAGTTATTGGCCGCCACCAGCAACAATCCAGGTCGTTTTATCAGCGAGGGCCGCGCCGACACCGAAGCGGTTGCTCCCAATAACACACCACAGAACCGCGCGCTGAATCGGCGCGTCGATATCATCCTGCTGGTACGCGTCAATTAGGCCGGGCTCATGAGCAAATTCCTAGGTTTTTTCAAGAGCCGCTGGTTCATCGGTACCGTCGGTTTTCTGGCTATCGCCAGCTTGATCTGGTATCTCGGCCCCCTGATCGCCGTCGCCGGACAAACGCCACTCGCCTCGGATCTGGGTCGCATCGGGACCATCATGACGGTTGGCGGCATGTATGGCCTGTATCAGCTTATCTATTATGTCGATACTCTGCGGCGAAACCGCAACATGCTGGCCGATCTGGCCAATCAGGCGGGGATCGGCCAGATCAGTGGTGCACAGACTGACTCGGCCGCAACTGGCGAAAGCGGACAGGCAGTCCAAGAACGCCAGAAGAAAAAAGAAGAAGAGGCCGCTTCAGCGGAGGAAATCTCCACGCTCAAGCAAGGACTGGAAGAAGCCCTGTCCGTCCTCAAGCGCGCCAAATTGGGCGGTAAGACCGGCCGCATTCAATATCTGTATCAGCTTCCCTGGTACATCATCATCGGCCCACCTGGTTCTGGTAAGACCACCGCCCTGCTCAACTCCGGCCTGCGCTTTCCGCTCGGTTCCGGCAAGGTGCGAGGGGTCGGCGGTACCCGTAATTGCGATTGGTGGTTCACTGACGAAGCCGTATTGCTGGATACCGCTGGTCGCTACACCACCCAGGATAGTCACGAAGAAGTAGACCGAGCTGCTTGGCGCGGTTTCCTCGATCTCTTGAAGAAGCACCGCCGCCGCCGTCCGATCAATGGCGCCTTCATCGCCATCAGTCTGGCCGATCTGATGCAACAGAGCGAAGAGGAACGCTCGGCTCAGGCGTTGGCTATCAAACAACGGGTGCAGGAACTGCACGAACATTTTGGTATCCGTTTTCCCATCTATGTCCAATTCACCAAAGCCGATCTGATCGCGGGTTTTATCGAATTCTTCGGCGATCTGGGTCTGGAAGAGCGGGCGCAGGTCTGGGGCATGACCTTCCCGATGGATAATCCCAGTAATCCAGAAGGAGTAGTCGAGCAATTTGCTGCCGAGTTCGAGCTGCTGGAACAACGCTTGAATGACCGGCTAGTGCAGCGTCTGCAGGAAGAGCGCGATCCGCAACGGCGCGATCTGATCTATGCCTTGCCTCAGCAGTTTGCCTCCCTGAAACAGGTCGCTGACCGCTTTCTCAAGGAGGCATTTCGGCCGAGCCGCTTTGAAGAGCGGGTGCTACTGCGCGGAGTCTATTTCACCAGTGGTACGCAGGAAGGTACCCCGATCGATCGCTTGATGAGTACGCTGGCCACGACTTTTGGCCTGCATCGGCAAACACTCAGCACTTTTTCCGGCAAGGGTCGCAGCTACTTCCTCACCCGACTATTACGCGAAGTCATCTTCCCGGAAGCGGAGATGGCTGGTACCAATTTGAAGGCAGAGCGCTGGCGGGCCTGGATTCAGCGAGGCGCCTATGCTGCTGCCTTGCTGATCACCGCAACCGCCGCCGCACTGTGGGTGACCAGCTATGCCCGCAACGAGATCTATGTGCGTGCGGTGGAAAAACAGCGGCTGGAAGTGGAAAAACAGATTCGGACGCTCTCACCCGATCAGACTGATCCCGCCGCCGCCTTGTCCTTGCTAAACGTCGCCCGCACCATTCCCGGCGGTTACGACGACCGCAATACCGGCACCCCCTGGTTGATGGGTTTTGGTCTTTATCAAGGGAAAAAACTCGGTGGCGAAGCACAGGCGATCTACCGCCGACTGCTGGAACAAGCCTTTCTGCCCCGCATCGTGCTGCGCATGGAAGAACGGCTGCGTCAAAATACGGCTAATCCCGGTGCGTTGTATAACGCACTGAAGGCGTATCTGATGCTGGACGACGCCGAACACTTTGATGCCAAAACCGTCAAGAGTTGGATGGAACAGGAATGGCGAACCTATCTGCCGCGTGACTTCACTCGCGAGCACCGTGAACAACTGTCGGCCCACCTCGATGCCCTGCTGGAACTGGCGCCGCTGCAATCGCCCATCGCCCTGGACAACACTCTGATCCAAAGCAGCCGAAACTTGCTCAATCAAGTGCCGCTGTCCCAGCGTATCTACGAACAACTCAAGCAGCTCCAGCGCGACGCCGGTACTCCACCCGACATCGGCCTGACCCTGGCCGCCGGTCCCGACACGCCTCGGGTGTTTGATCGTAAGAGCGGCCAAGCACTAAACAGTGGGGTACCCGGCTTATACACTTACAAGGGCTACTACCAGTTTTTCTTAGATGAAAATCCAAAATTAGTCAAACACTTGGCTGATGAGAGCTGGGTTCTGGGTCAATCTCTGCAAATCTCCAGTGACCCGACCGACCGCCGACGTATCGCCGAAGGCGTCTGCCGTCTGTATCTCGGCGACTACCTGCAACAGTGGCAAAATTTGCTGGGTGACATTCAGATCAAGGCATTTGACAACCCGCAACAAGCGCTCGATATCCTGCAAGTGCTGTCCGGGCCAGCCTCACCTCTGCGGACTCTGGTCGAAACCGTAGCCCGTGAAACCGCGCTGGATCAACCACCACCGCCACCGGAAGCCGGTAAACCTGCTACCGACCCATCGCTGACGGATCGGATCGCCGGTATCCTGAGTAAGAACAACGCACCTACCGACGATCCATTGACTCAACCCTGCGCGCTTGATCCCCGGTTGATCGGCTTCGATACCCAGTATCGCCGGGAAATCGACGGTACAGGCGGCACCATCCCGCCTTTCGACAAGACCTTGTCCACGCTCAACGAGCTATATGGCCACATGAATGCCATCGCCCGCGCCCGAGAGTCCAGCACTGATGGCGCTGTGCCGCCAAACCTCAAGGAGCAATTCAGCAATGTGGTCAACCAGTTGCAGGTGGATGCTACCCGCAAGCCTCCGCCATTCAACCTGTTGCTGGACAAGCTGGCGCGAGACAGCAGTGATATCGTGCGCAGCCTGCGCGATCGTTTGAATGCACAATGGAAGGCGGCGCAAGTCGCCTCTTTTTTTCAGGATAACCTGCAAGGCCGCTATCCCCTGGCCCGTAGTTCCATTCAATGGAGTGGCGCTGGATCGGGTGGGCAAGGTTCCTCCGTTCCGGTTAATTCGATTCAATGGGTCGATCCAAGTCTTGGCGCTGGTACCAGCCGCGCGCCAGCAGCGGCAGCGGGGCCACCCGACGCCACTTTGGCCGCCTTCACCCGGTTCTTCGGCCCAAACGGCCTGATGGACAGCTTTTTCAAGCAGTACCTACAAGCGTATGTCGATACTTCGCAGGGTAGCTGGCGCTGGCGCGGCCCGACTGGGGCAGAGCAAAGCATCGACCCAGCGGCGCTGCAAGCCTTCCAACGCGCCGCTGCTGTGCGCGATGCATTGTTCAGTGGCAACCAAAACCCCTCGGTTCGCTTTCAAATGACCCCGCTGCAATTGGGTGCCGGTGTCAGTCAAGCAGTGATCCGCTTGGACGGTCAAAACTTTGCTTATAGCGCCGGCCAAGCAGGACGAACCGCTGACTTAGAATGGTCTGGAAATTCGGGACAGGCGCGGGTGGAATTGCTGTCGCGGCCCGGCGATAGCCCCGCACAACTGAGCGCAACCGGTCCCTGGGCCTGGTTCAAACTGCTCGATCAGGCTCAGGCGCGACCGCTGGGGGTTGGGCAATTCCAGGTGACTTTTCAATTGGGTGGCTTGCAGGCCATCTACCAGATGCAGATCTCTGGTCGTTCCTCCAATCCGTTTAGCCTACAAGAAATGATGGGGTTCCAGTGTCCGGCACAACTGTAAATCCCACTGCAGAGCAGTCGACAACCGGCTTTTTCGGCAAATTGCCGGGGCGGGGCGATTTCATCGGCCGTCATCTGCCTAAGAGTTTCCTTGGCCCTTGGGATGACTGGCTACAAGCCGCCATCGCCCATAGCCGCCGCCAGTTGGGAGAAAGCTGGCGGGAATACTATTGCACCAGCCCGATTTGGCGCTTCGCACTCGGCCCTGGTCTGTGTGGACCGACCACCTACGCCGGTATTCTGATTCCCAGCATGGATCGGGTGGGACGTTATTATCCGCTCGTGATTGCAGCGGCGCTCACACCGAGCTGGCCTCTCTTCGCGCTGCCGACCTCTGCCGTGGAATGGTTCGACCAAGCCGAACAACTGGCCCTGGCGGCGCTTGAGCGCGACGAACTGGATCTGGATCATTTCGACCGACAAGTTGCGGCACTGGGCGTGCCTTCCACTAGCGATTTTCCCGCGTCCCATTCGGCGCACGGCGATGCTTGGTATTGGCCGCTGCCACAACCGCTAGAATTAACCGGAATATCGCCGCTGCTGGCCAGTGAGCTGCTGCAACAGGCTTTCCCTCTACCCAGTTTGTGGTGGACTGAAGGTTCTGATCAAATTACCCGCTGTCTGCTGATCTGCAAAGGGCTACCGCCAATCGATGGATTTGCGGCGCTACTGGCCGGCAACTGGCCACAATGGGGCTGGAGCGAGAAAGTATCCGTCGATATCGCCTCAGCTTGGGCGAGCCGCCTGCCGCCGAAGAGTGAAAAACCATGAACCAGAAGAAACACACTTTCAAATGGTCTTCCGCCGGCCGCAGTCATGTCGGCATGGTCCGAGCGATCAACGAGGACGCCTGCCTAGTGATGCCTGAAATTGGCCTGTGGGTGGTCGCCGACGGGATGGGCGGACATGAAGCTGGTGACATCGCCAGTCAGATGGTGATTGAAACCTTGCAGGAAACCCTGCCACCACGTAACTGGCCAGATTTTTTGGACTCGGTGCGGCAAGGACTGCGGAAGGTGAACCAGCGTTTGCGGCAGGAATCGGCGCAACGCTACCAAAACCGTACTATTGGCAGTACGGTAGTGGTGTTGCTGATCCACGCGACCCAATGCGCCTGCCTGTGGGTGGGAGACAGCCGCATCTATCGGCTGCGAGACGGTCAGCTCGAACAGCTCACCCGCGACCACAGCCACGTACAGGAATTGGTAGACCAGGGATTGATCTCTCCTGAAGAAGCGCATCGCCACCCGCTGGCCAACGTGATCACTCGAGCGGTCGGATCTGCCGAGGAGCTGCTCATCGACGAAGTGCTCCATCCGCTGCAACCCGGCGATACATTCCTACTTTGCAGCGATGGCCTTAATAAGACCGTGAGCGATGAGGAAATCAGCCGCCTGCTGATCCACAGTGATCACGACAGCCAAGAAGCGGTCAAGGCCTTTATTCACCTCGCGCTGATGCGGGACGCCAGCGACAACGTGACTACCGTGGTAGTCAACATCGACGCCGATGACTCGAAAACCACCTCGGCACTGGAATCCAAGGCGCTTGCTAATCCAATTCCACCGGATTGGTATTTGGATTAACGTCATTCCCGCGAAAGTGGGAATTTAGGAATCCTCGAATATCGTCGCTTCTGGACTCCCGCCTACGCGGGAGTGGCGATTAGAGTGGATAAGACGCACCGCGCCGCATCCACCATCATCGCCCACTCTCTGGTAGATGCGCTTCGCTTATCTACCCTACTCCTTAACTTGTGAGGGAGCCAAGTAGGGGGATAAGGCGCACCGCGCCGCATCCACCATCATCGCTCACTCTCTGGTAGATGCGCTTCGCTTATCTACCCTACTCCTTAACTTGCGAGGGAGCCAAGTAGGGGGGATAAGGCGCACCGCGCCGCATCCACCATCATCCACGCCCTCAGCGCCCTCGCCGATACAGCGGGAGCGGCTGGTCGGCAGCGGGCTGGTAGCTGGCACTGAATTCGTTGAAAGCCGCCAATATATCTTCCAGATCGCGGTCGGCCCGTGGTTCGAAAGCATCGAAACCGCAACGGGCCATGAAAAACAACTGATCGCGCAACACGTCACCCACCGCCCGGATTTCGCCACGATAGCCGTAGCGTTCCCGCAATAACCGGGCCTGCGAGAGCGCACGGCCATCGCTAAACTTGGGAAATTCCAACGCCACCAGTTCCAGTCGCGGCAGATCCGCAACTACCTCGACGACATCGACAGTGTTGGGCAGGCGCACTCCCAGCGGCTCGCCCCGCGCCAACAAACTGGCCCGCTCATGCCGCCAGCGCGCCAACGACACGATCACCGCGCCATTTGGCAGTTCCTCTTCGTCGCCGACCGGCTGCCAATGATCTTCGACGATCTGACGGTTCTTAATAACCGACCGCATAGCGCTGCTCCTCTTGTTTCGCTTGCTTGCTACCCGGCGCATAAGCATGTGTCCGAAACGGCTCCAATCCGATCCGCCGGAAGGTATCGATGAAGCGCTCACCCTCCTCGCGCCGCTCTACATAGACTGACAAAATGCGCTCCAGGGTATTGGCTACCTCGGCTTTGGGCACGGATGGACCGAGGATGCTGCCCAGCGCGGCGGTATTTTCTGAGGAGCCACCCAAAGAAATCTGGTACCACTCCTCTCCTTTCTTATCCACGCCCAGAATGCCAATGTGGCCGACATGATGATGACCGCAGGCATTCATGCAGCCGGACATGTTGAGGCGGATCTCGCCAAGATCGTAAAGCGTATCGAGTTGATCGAATTTTTGATTGATCTGCTCGGCAATCGAAATCGAACTGGCATTGGCCAGACTGCAATAATCCAGACCAGGGCAACAAATCATGTCGGCTAAAGTGCCGATAACTGGGGAAGCCAGTTTTTGCGCCTTCAGTGCCTGCCATAATGCGTAGAGATCGGCTTGGCACACATCGGCCAGCAATAGGTTCTGGTGATGTGTGGCGCGGACTTGCCCGAAGCTATAACGATCAGCGAGGTCAGCCACGGCATCCATCTGCTCGGCGGTGATATC
>JACSSB010000006.1 GCA_014879435.1 Phycisphaerales bacterium | reverse complement strand
CCACAGCCAATAAATATCCACCGCGAAAGAGAGCGTCAGTGATCCCAAGGCGGCGGCAGCGAGTAGCGTCGTCCAGGGTGGAGTCAGTGGCGGGGTCAGGCACAAGGCCAGTGCGGCGGTTTGCAGCACGCAAAGTGTTTGTCGGCGCTTGCGCGGTGGTAGCGGTCGATTCAGCCAGGGCAGGACATAGCCCAGCGCGACGAAGCCGTAGCGCAGCAAACCGGATAACAATATCCAGCCGCCAACCTTGCCCGACTGCGCGGCTAAAATTGCTAGGATCAAAATGAAAAAAGCATCCACTTCCATGTCGAAGCGGGCGCCGAATGGACTGTGCAAGCCGCCACGCCGCGCCAGCCAGCCGTCAACTCCATCCAGCACCAAATCGAGCACGGTGAGCACAGCGAGGAACCAGCCTTGAATCGGCGTGATCTCGGTTTGAGCGATCAGACCTGCCGCCAACGCCGCCAGTCCGGCCCGCGCTAGGGTGACGCGATTGGCCGCACCGAAGGTGATCAGTGGCAGGTGCTGGGGTAGAAACGGAGTCAAGGTGAGAAACAGCCCGATGAATGTGGCGAGGCATTGGAAAACATAGCCATTGGGAAGATGGAGTACATTGGCGACAAGCAGTGCCAGTCCCATCACTGATAACAGCGTGGGAATGAAGCTGTACAGAGCGCTGAGCAGCAGGGATCGCAGTGGGGATTCGGCGGTTCCGATCATTCGGGGCAACACAGATCACTCGCATCAACTGAAAATTTAAGAATAATCTCTAGGAAAACACCATCCTGCCCAAAATGCCCACAGATCAAGAACGCACGGCGCACGCCTTCTGGCTAACAGCGCCCGGTTACGGTCAGATTATCGCGGAATCTCTGCCGCCACCCGTTCCAGGCGAGGTATTGGTGCGCACCCTCTATACCGGCATCAGCCGGGGCACTGAAAGCTTAGTCTTTCGTGGTGAGGTACCGCCCAGCCAGTATCAGGCTATGCGTGCGCCTTTCCAGCAGGGTGATTTTCCCGCCCCGTTGAAGTATGGCTACTGCAATGTCGGCGTGGTCGAAACCGGTCCAGCGGCGTTACAGGATCGGATCGTGTTCTGTCTTTATCCACACCAGGATCGTTATGTAGTTCCGGCGACGGCGGTGACGCTGATACCGGAGAACATCCCCCCTGGTCGGGCGGTGCTGACCGCTAATCTGGAAACGGCGCTCAATGTGCTCTGGGACGCCGCCCCCCGGCTCGGTGATCGGATCACGGTGATCGGTGCGGGCACGGTCGGTTGTTTGATCGCCCGGTTGGCGGGGCGCTTGCCGGGTTGCGAGGTGCAATTGTTGGATGTGGACGCAGGTAAGGCGGCGATTGCAGCACAATTGGGTGTGCGTTTTGCCTTGTCGGAAGAGGCGGAGGCCGAACAGGATGTAGTGATTCACGCCAGTGGTGTGCCTGCGGGGCTGGTGACAGCTTTGCGTCTGGCCGGATTCGAGGCGACGGTGGTGGAGGCTAGTTGGTTCGGTACACAACCCGTCAGTTTGCCGTTAGGTGAAACATTCCACGCCAAGCGCTTGCGTATCCATAGTTCTCAAGTCGGTGCCGTAGCCACCGCACAGCGCGGACGCTGGGATCATCGGCGACGTTTGGCTACGGTGATGACGCTGTTAGATGATCCGGTGTTGGATCATTTGATCAGTGGCGAGCGGTCATTCGCTGAATTACCGCAAGTGTTGGCGGAGTTGAGTCAGAATTCAGCGGGTGTGTTATGCCAGCGGATTGTTTATGGCGATTTTGGTGGATGCGCTACGCTT
>JACSSB010000262.1 GCA_014879435.1 Phycisphaerales bacterium | reverse complement strand
TTCCAGTTTCCAAGGGCTGGGCCGCAGATCAACGCGATAACCCAGCTTTTCGAGCTGGGAAGCCAGCATCGGGGCGGCATCGGGACCAAGCGCTGGACCGAAGCCTTTATCGGTACGTTGATGGCGATTGATCCCCATACGCAGCCATTCGTCTCGCTGGGTCATCGGTTCCCATGCGATGTTCCCGTCATAGCTGAGCGCGATGAATACGGCTGCCCGCCACTCCCGACAGCGTTTAGCCAAACACTCCAGCCACTCTGCCGATGTCAGATCAATCAGAGCGGAGGCGGTGACCAGTCGTGCGTTTGGAGTCGCCAGTTGCGCCCAGTCATGGTTTAAATCCAGGCACAGCCATTCCAGTTGGTAGCGATCCGTTTCATCTTCCAGGATCATCAATGCGTCCTTGTCAGTGACGCGCATGTCCCGCTTGGTCGCCCACCGGTAAAGATCCATTTGGCTGTGCTCTACTAATCCTGAATCGCGATCCACCAGCCGCCAGCGCTGTCCACCACTGAGGGCGGGCGCAAGAAAGCGCACATTGGCACCAGTACCACTACCCAGATCCAATACGGATAGGATGTTGTATCGCCGTCGCCAAGTGATCAGCTGTCTAGTCAATTCCGGGTTACGGGAAGTGGCATCAATCGGCTCGCGCAGGTGCAGCCATTTGGAGGAGAAGCGACTCATATCGATGGAATCTCGTTCAGCGTAGCAGCAAAGCGAACGCAGGTTTCTGGCCAGTCCGACAGGGATTGGCGGGCTATACGCGCACCAGCAGCGAGGTCTTGGCGCAGCATCGGTTCGACCATGATCCGCGCCAGCGCTGCGCTTAGTGCTGCTTCATCGCCTGCGGGTACCAGTAGTCCCGCGTTGGCTGGTACTGTATCGGGAATCGCCCCCGCCGTGGTACTGATGATCGGTAATCCTCGCGCCAGCGCCTCGGCCAAGGCCATGCCATAGCCCTCATGATAAGACGGTAGTACGAAGATATCGGCCTGCCGGTAACGAATCGCTAGCGCTTTCTCATCCAATTCGCCCAGAAATTCGACGCACTCGCTCAGCTCCAGCTCGGCTACCAGCCGATGCAGTTCAGCGGTGGTGGGCGGGTCCAAGAGAGGGCTGCCAGCGCAAAGCAGTCGCCAAGCATGATGCTTGAGCCGTGCCAGCGCCCGCAACAGCACGAGGTGCCCCTTGCGCGGGGTGAGCGAGGCCACGCAGAGGAGTTGCAGTTCCCTACCATCGGAACCTTCGGCCAGTGGTGCGGGATCGGTTCCTGGTGGAATGACGATGCAGCATTCCGGCGCGACTTCGTAGTCCGCCTCCAACGCTCGTGCCGTGCTGGGGCTGGTGACGATGATGCGCTGAACGTGGCGTAGTGCCTCACGCTCGCTGGCATAGAGTCGCTGGCTCGATTCCGCGTCCAACCCGGTTTCCAGTGCCAGCGGGTGATGCACCAATGCCACCAGCCGTAGCCGCTTCCGCCACTTGGCAGCCAGTGTCGGCATGGCGCCCAGTGCCAAGCCATCGATGACCGTCAGTGACTGCTCTGGCAGAGCGGCCAGCACCATATCGACTTCGTGGAGCGCTGCCGGCGTCGGTTGCGGAAAACAGGCATCGAGCTGTCGGAGTTCAATATGCCAACCCAACGCCGTCAATCCACTCATGATGCGCCGGTCATAGAGATAACCGCCGGTGCGGGTGTCGGGATCGCCAGGAATCAGAAAATAGGCCGACTTCAAGGCAGTGTTCCTTCGTAGGCAGCCCAAGCGATGTGCGATTCGTGCAGAGTGACGCGCATCGAACTCAAGCTGGCGGTATTCGGTCCCAGTTGTCCTTCCTCGATCCGCGCCGCGACGCGATCAAAGATCTCGCGGGCCAGAAATTCGGTAGTGGTGTTGCGACCAACGAATTCTGGGATCTGATCGAGGTCACGAAAATTCAATTCGCCGAGCACGGCCCGCAGGCAGTCGCCGAGTTTGGCGATATCGACCACCACGCCGTCCGCGTCCAATTCGGGGCGGCGCAATTCCAGATCGACGACATAAGTCGCGCCATGCGGGCGCTGAGCGGGGCCGAAGGTTTTTCCCCGGAAGCTGTGGGCGATCATGAAGTGATCACGGACGCAGACGCTGTACATGTGTGGGCCTCGGCTGAGGTGTTGAGGAAAAAAGCCAGCCATCGATAGAGTGTGCCGTTACTCTCGGTAGGATGCGACCCGTGATAGCCATATCTACTATTCGGGAGCTTCTTAGCTGGATCGGATCTCGATGACATAGGCGACCCCATCACGCATTTCCCAGCATACCTCATGCTCGTACAATCGCATGCCATAACATCGGGGCATCGTCTCGGCGTCGTGGTAGGCCGGGCGTGGATCTTGACTCAAAGTTTCAACGATCAACGTGCGCAGTTCAGCCCTGGGCTGGGCCGCGCAGAACGCTGTTGCCATTGGACTGAATTCTACCGCTAGTTTGGATGGCGCCTCGGCAGCAAACCCGCCGCTCGCCTCGGAAAGACAGTCGGCATAGGGCAAATAGGGTTTGATATCCAGTACCGGCGTTCCATCCAGCAAGTCTACTCCCGCCAGATGCAACGTCACCCGCCGCTGAGCGATATGGACGCCTTCCAATCGCACCGCCGACAACCCGATGGGATTAGGGCGAAAGGTAGAGCGGGTGGCGAATACCCCTAGCCGTCGATTACCGCCCAGACGCGGTGGTCGCACCGTCGGTCGCCAGTGACCGGTCGGCACGCCGTGAAACACGAACACCAGCCACACATGGGAAAATGCCTCCAGTCCTCGCACTATCGTCGGCTGCTCATAAGGTGGCAACAGCTCCAATATCGCCCGCGCTGCTGGGGCCAGCCCTGATTGACGGGGGATTCCGAATTTCTCCCGAAAACAGGAGCGGATGACGCCAATTGGCGTAAACGAGTACTGCGACGATGCCTCTGATCCGATTTGGTGATGCGCTGAATGCGCAATAACCCTTTTTGAAGTGCTATTTTTATCCATGATGGAATGATAAGACCTCAAAAGGAGTGAGGGGATCACTATTCAGTTGGCGGGTGTGGCGGAGGTAGGCATGGCGCGATATCACGTTTGCGAAGAGGACGATGTGCCAATCGGGAAAGTCAAAGCGTATAAGGCGGGAGGTCGAACCGTGGCAATTTTTCATCTGGACGATGGTTTTTATTCGACTCAAAACGATTGTAGCCACCTGTTTGCACCCTTACATAAGGGAACGATCATCGACGGCAGTCAGATCGAATGCCCGTATCATCAGACGCGCTTTGACATCCGTACCGGCGCGGTGATGTGTTGGGCCGATCATCCGCTGCTCGATTGGATTCGCGCCAAGAAAGCGCTCAAGACTTATCCGGTTACGGTCGAAGCCGGACAAGTCTTCGTGGAACTCTGACGATCTCAGTGTGTGTGAGGCCGTGGCTCCGGCCGATACGGCTCTTCGCGATCATGCAGGTGCATACGATAATCGACAAAGTCGGCGCAATTGCCGAAATGCAGGAAAGGATTACCGGCCAGTTGTTCGGCCATGGTCGAGGTCGGGGTGATGCCGTAGTTGTGGCCGGGTCGAATCAGAGTACCTTCAGGCAATCGCTCACCCAGTCGGCGCAGGGTATGGTACATCTGTTCGGGGTCGCCTCCGCGTAAATCACAACGCCCGCAGCCGAATACAAAAAGAGTATCTCCAGTCATTACCTGTTGCTCCAACCGATAACAGGCGGAGCCTGGGGTGTGACCGGGCGTGTGCAGCACCTCAATCTCGGTTTTACCCAAACGGATGCGGTCGCCGCTCTCGTGCAGGGTCGGCAGATCGAGATAGCGATCCCAGAATGCCGCTTCAGTTTTGAGTAGATGCAATTGGGCGTCACTGGCATTCAGCAGCGCTTCCACGCCGTTGATATGATCGAAGTGGCTGTGAGTCAACAGGATATCGGTGACACGTAAATCGTGCCGGGTCGTGAGATCAAGGATGGCGGGTACGTCCCAGGCTGGGTCCACCACCGCTGCACGGTCGCTGGCGTGATCATGAATCACATAGATGAAGTTGCCCATTCGCCCAAGTTCTAGAGCATGGATGGTATAAGGAGTGCTGTGCTCGTTCATCGTAGGTTCCCCACTGGGAAAGTCGCCGCTTGTGAATACATCCCGCAAATCACGTTTAAAGCTTGGAACATCGGCGGTGATTATGACTCTGAAAAATGCCGGGTATTTGGTCGGTACTCCCGGCCATGATCAAGCGCCTATAGTCGGAGGGATTGTACATGCGCTTCAGTCTAGACATCGATACCAGCCAACATTTTGTCAGAGGTTATGGTTCTGGCTGGGTCAAGATCAACGATCAGGAAATTCGCCGCAGCGTGATCGTGACTCCGGAACAACTGGTCACCGATTGGCCACCACAAACATTCGCCGATCTGGAAGAGGCGCATTTTGAGGTAATCGCCCAGTTGGAACCTGAAATCGTGTTGTTGGGAACGGGTGATCGTCAGCGATTTCCACATCCACGGCTGATGCAGGCGCTGATGGCGCGCGGTATCGGTGTGGAGGTCATGGATACGTCCGCCGCTTGTCGGACCTACAACATCATCATGCTGGAAAGCCGCCGGGTCGCGGCCGCGCTGCTGTTGGCCGATTAGCGCAGCAGAATATGCTGACGGCGGGGATTTTGTGGCCCCCGCCGTCAGCATGAGAGCTTTTACTTACAGAAAATCCTTGGAAAATCCTTCGCATTCCAGGATTTTGCGCAGCCGTCGCAGTGCATCGATCTGAATCTGTCGTACCCGTTCGCGGGTGACGCCGATTTCATTACCGACCTGTTCCAAAGTGGCTTTTTCCTGACCACCCAGACCGAAGCGCCGCATCACCACAATGCGTTGCTTGTCGTTCAACTGATCCAACCACTGATCCAGCTTTTCGTTGAGATCGATGTCTTGCAACAATTGCGATGGATCGGGATTGTTTTCATCGGGGATAGCATCTAGCAGTGAACGGTCTTCGTCCTTACCGATCGGGGTATCCACCGAGGCCACGCGCTCGTTGAGTTGCAACATGCGCTTCACTTCGGTCACCGACTTACCCATGACCTGAGCAATTTCATCGGCACAAGGTTCGTGATCCAGCGTTTGTGCCAATTGCCGGGCTACCCGTAGATAGCCATTGATTTCCTTGATGATATGGATCGGTAGTCGGATGGTGCGGGTCTGGTTCATCAGCGCCCGCTCGATGGTCTGGCGAATCCACCAGGTCGCGTAGGTTGAAAAACGGAAGCCACGCTCGGGATCGAATTTTTCGACGGCGTGAATCAACCCCAGATTACCTTCCTCAATCAGATCCAGTAGGCTGAGGCCACGGTTCATGTAACGGCGGGCGATCTTTACTACCAAGCGCAGGTTGCTTTCGACCATGCGGTTGCGGGCAGCGGCATCGCCGCGTAGCACTTGGCGGGCGTAATACACTTCTTCCTGAGCGGTCAGCAGCGGAGAGAAGCCAATTTCGCTCAGGTACATCCGTGTGGCGTCTAGCTCTTCTTGGGTAAACTCGCGTGCGGTCGTCGCGGGAGCGGACCAAGAAGATTCCGCTGGGTCCAGATCTGCGTCCTCGCTTACTTCATCCTCCTCGGTGTCCTCCAGTTTATCCTCGTCCAGTAGAGAACTTTCCATGGGCAACTCATCGTCGCTTACTACCGGCTCCAGACAGGCGTTCACCCTTCGGGACATCGATACCTCCTCGACATGTTTCGCTTGGTGGGTTGTGCTTGATGGCGCACAAAACAAGTTTGGTGCGCCTTGTTATTTTTTATGATTGCATTAGTTCGCGGGCTGACGGAGTGTCACCACACGCTTTTGCTCACGCTTTGGCAACCGGAATGATCTCGTCCTTGTTCCAGGTTCCGAACGCCGGGTGATGATAAGCTTTTCAAGGCGAGAGAGTCTACTGGCAACGTGTAAATCATTAGATGCAAAATAAAAACTCTCCCAATCATCGCAATTTGTTAATCAAGTAGCCATTGCGTCAATGTATCAAGAGCGCTATGGCGGGTTAAATCGACCTGCAAAGGTGTGATAGCAACATATCCGGCGTGGATGGCGTGAAAATCAGTATCTGGGCCTGCATCCTGCTCGGAGCCAGCTAGCCCGACCCAGTAGATCGGTCGGCCGCGTGGATCGGTACTTTTAACAACCGGTTCGGCTTTGTGGCGATGGCCAAGCCGGACAACCCGAAAACCGGCCAATTGTTCCCAGGGCAGGTCGGGCACGTTGATGTTGAGAATCGAATCCGATGGGAGTGGGCGCTCCCGCAGGCGATGCACCAGCCAAACGGCTACCCGAGCGGCGGTCTCGAAGTGCTGAGGACACCATGAGGCCTGTGAGATCGCAATCGCTGGTAACCCAAGAAAACGACCTTCCATCGCCGCTGCCACTGTACCGGAGTAGATCACATCGTCACCCAGGTTTGGCCCATTATTAATCCCCGAAACCACCATGTCCGGTTCCTGTTCCAGTAGGCCGGTGATGGCAAGATGGACACAGTCGGTCGGTGTGCCCTCGACGCTGTAGAAGCCGTTGTCGTGACGGGTAACGTACAAGGGGTTTTTGAGGCTCAGTGAATTGCTAGCCCCGCTGCGATCACGATCAGGGGCCACCACGGTGATCTTTGCCAATGTGCTCAAGGCGGAGACGAGGTGGAGTAGTCCCGGTGCTTGATAACCATCGTCGTTGCTGACCAGGATATGCATGGAGGATATATTCTCTAATTTTGTAAGCCGGGTGATGGCGGTATCGTACCCGACAGTGCTGACGTTAAAATGACAATCGCCCATCGTCCCGGCGGACGCCCTAACGACATTCAGCGAGGCGCCCATGATCAAGCCGACCAAGCTGTTCACACTCGATCCTCAGGATCGAGCATTGTTTCGGGAGACTGTTGGTCCGGTCAAGCCACTGCGTTGTGACCGATTCGACCTTATACCACGTCGTCCCGCTCCAATTCCCCGGTTCACTCAAGCCGATGAACAGCAGGTGCTGGATGACATGATCTCGGATTATTTCGAGCCAGCAGATCTGGATACCGGCGAGGAGTTGTATTACCGCGCTGAGGGTGTGCAGCAGGCGGTATTGCGTAAATTGCGGCGTGGACAATTCCGGGTTGGAGCGATGCTGGACCTGCACGGGATGACGGTTGCCGTGGCCAAGGCTGCGTTGACGGAGTTTCTACACACCGCTCGGCGGGAGAGCCTGAGCTGTGTGCGGATCGTTCATGGCAAGGGGAAGGGTTCTCGTCATCGTGGGCCGGTGCTGAAACAGAAGATCAATCACTGGCTGCGTCAGCGCAATGAAGTGTTGGCGTTCTGCTCGGCGCGATCGGTAGATGGCGGAACTGGAGCGGTCTACGTCTTGCTGCGACGGGGCTAGTGGGTCGAGAACAGGATTCACTGCAATTGATTATAACCATGATATTTGCTTCATATAGAACCGAAGCTTTCTCCAATTTTCCACCCGTTTAAACCGGCTTTCATTGGCATTATGCGGCGCTGAAAATAAGATTCCAAGTCCATTAAAAGATGCAAGATTCTTTGGATTATCATTGATCATACAATCCGCATGAATGATGCCATTATCACCACAAAATATGATTCTATCCGGAGATATAAATGGGAATTTATCTCTCAACCAGTCGAATTTATCCCGAAAGGAATTTGGAAATTCCATGGCTGCGGTAACGATGAAAATTTCGTGATGTGTATACAATTCTTTAAGAAAGGGAAATGCATGCTCCATTTTAGGAATATTTCTAAAGAAATCAGGCTCATTCATTGCAAGAAGTAGCGCTGAATAATCCTCGTGATCAAGTGCTTCTTTGAGTAATCTACCGAGAATTCTATCAAGACGAGGGTTGATATTGCGGTTTTCTCGCAGCCATTTCAATTACCATGAAAAGGTATCTGCCATCACCTCATCCATATCTATTGCAATACGCATACCGTAAAGAATCTCTTCGATTTCACACTATTTTCTTAATTGATTTCAGATTTTTTTATTGGCTTTATCTCTGTGGATAATAGGTTTATATAGTCATTTCTATTTGCTAATAGGTCATTCTAATTAGCTCGTACAACGGGATATCACCAGATGTGAATTGAAGTTTCGCTGTGTATTCTCTTGTAATAGTCTGTTGGTGCTTGACGGTGTTCAAGCCTACGCTCTCGAGATTAGAATTTCACTTTATAAGTATTTCGTCTAATGAATAATATTCACATTAATTATTCCAAGGAGGAAAAGTGGATATTCGAGATATTCGCGCTTTTGTTCTGGCAGGTGAGTTGCTTCATTTTGGAAAGGCGGCTGATCGAATGCACGTGACGCAGTCTGCGTTGAGCAAACAAATTCATCGCCTCGAAAGTGAAATCGGTGGTGCCTTGTTCGAACGAAATACAACACGAACGAAGTTGACACCGCTTGGACGAGCCCTTCATAACGATGCCCGAATGGTGGTAGACGTTATGGTGCGCTTCACAGAGCGTGCAAAGAATGCAGCCACAGGTATCCTTGGTACCCTGCGAATCGGCTTCGGTGATGCGGCAAAAATCGCTGCCCCAATCGCGATCTCACATTTCCGTGAGTTACGACCGGATGTCCAGATCGAGCTATACGAGCTGTCGGCCCATCACCAGATTGAAGCTTTGAAGGAAGGAACATTGGATGTCGGCTTTTGCCGCCTTATTGAACCCAAAGGCTGGCCGACACTACCAATCATTCGCACGGGGTTAGTCGCTGTACTGCCGACGAGTTACCCGGAAGGTATCTTGCTAACGGAATTAGGCAATCGACCGTTAGCCACTATCATGCGATCAAGAGCCCCCGCATTCCATGATCATGTGATTAATTATTTACTACAGCTCGGTATTCATATCCAATCCTTGCAAACCGTGAGCCATTTCTCGACGGCCGTGGCGCTGGCGGATGCGGGGGTAGCGTGGGCGATTGTTCCCTCTTCGACATCGTTTGAATATGTGCGGGCGAGAATCATGCCAATCGATGATGAGCGTGCACAGTGGGATATCGGTCTGGTTCGCCCTCCAGGCGAGCCAGGAGTTCTCGTCGATTTGTTCTGGTCCATGGTCGCTAAATTACGTGCAGAAAATGAGTTTCTTCACGCCTAGCTCTCGTGTTGCCTCTCAGTAAAATCGGATTAATCGCCCTTTCAACCGATCTGGATATATGAATGATGATGAAACGGCTTAACCGCGTGTTGTTGTGCAATGACGATGGCATCGATGCGCCAGGAATGGCGGTAATGGAACGTTTAGCGCGGTACATTGCCGAGGAGATCTGGATCGTTGCTCCGACGCAGGATCGGAGCGGGGTTTCGAACTCACTGAGTTTACGAGAACCGATCCGCATCATCCGGCGCGGTGATCATCGCTATGCTGTCTATGGCACTCCGGCGGATTGTGTAGCTTTCGCCATTGAGCACCTGATGCGTGATACTCCGCCAGATCTGCTGTTGTCCGGCGTTAACAGCGGCTCCAACCTCGGATTTGAAACGATACTCTCTGGAACAGTGGGTGCTGCAATGACAGGAGCGCTGCTTGGCGTGCCTTCGATCGGGTTAAGCCAAGTGCGGAAACCTGGCGGGCCGATGCGTTGGCAAACGGCGGAAGACCACGGTGTTTTCGTGATTCACACACTTCTCAAAGCCACCTGGACACCCCATGTCTGCCTGAGCGTGAACTTCCCAGACATCAATTCCGAAGATGTCAAAGGGATGAAAATCACTACTCAAGGAATGGGCAGCGTAAAAGGCGTGTCTGTGGTGCCAGTTATCGATCCCACCGGCGAAGAGTATTACTGGATGCGCATCAAGCGGGGTGCCCCCGAAGACCATGAATCCAGCGAAGCATTTGCTGTGGACAACGGATATATTGCTGTCACTCCATTAGATCATGAGCGCACTTCTGCGGAAAGCCGAAACGCTTTGCTGGAGGCGCTGAGTTCGATTCATCAAAGCTAGCCAGAACCACTTTTCTGTCCGAGTGTCGTCGGCCACTTCACAAATTGTGGCCGCGCTCACTCAAGATTTGCATGTCGTTTAAACATATTTGCGGAGTCGTTTGTCATCTCTTCCATCAATTTCAGAATGACGATATCCAAAAAGATCAGCAGGCTTTGCTCGAACAGAGACCCCATTGGCTGAATGGAAGTCCAGGACTCAGCCCCTGTTGCTTTAGGCGTCGGTGCGGGAATCTTGACGGTTATGTTGGCCAATTGTCCGATACTCGATTCCAGGAGAATTGTAATCAGCGCAATGTTCCCGCCGATCTTCTTAGCTTTTTCGGCCATGCTGATTAGACTTCCCGTTTCGCCTGAACCAGAACCAATCAACAGCAAATCGCCTTGTGCAAAATTGGGTGTTATCGTTTCCCCGACCACATAAGCCTCAAGTCCCATGTGTGCCAGCCGCATGGCGAAGGCTTTCATAGCGAGTCCCGAGCGCCCAGCGCCAGCGACCAGGATCTTGTTGGCAGAAATAATCTTTTCGGCCAATTGCTCAGCGTCACTTGCTGGGATATGAGAAAGTGTCCATCCAAGCTCCTTGACGACTTCAGCAGCGTATTCAGTAGTTTTCATATTCAGGTTCTGCTCAATTCGAAGAGTGCTTTGGCAGCTTTCACCGGATCTTTGGCATGGCGGATACCACTGCCGACGATAGCGACATCCGCTTTCAAAGCTTTGTAGTCCGGCAACGTCCGCAGATTGATGCCCCCAGCGGCGAATATCAGGGAGGACTTGCTGACCGCTTTCATCAGCTTCAAATCCTCAATGGGTGTACGCCCAGCCGCTTGCTGATCAACACCGGTATGAACAGCCAGCGCATGAACGCCAAGGGCTTCGAGTTGCTGAATTCGCTCT
>JACSSB010000217.1 GCA_014879435.1 Phycisphaerales bacterium | reverse complement strand
CCGGGCGTCACTGCCCGCGCCAGATAGGCTAGGGTGAATCGCCGCTTTTCACCCGCATCGAGATCCAGTGCTGCCACGAAGCGGTCGTCCCGGATCTCGGTGTGCAGAGTGGCGGTTTGCTCCGGCAACCAATCGAATTCGGTTGTCGAAGCATTGTTTGCCAGCCGAGCATTCTCGATTTCCAATCCTGCAGGCAATAGATCCACCACCAGCGCCTGCTGCTGCTCTGTATCCGTCACCTCGCCAGTAATCACTGCCACCAACAGATCGTTTTGGTGGATCTGTGTCGGGTCCACTTCCTCACCGCTGCGGGTGTAATAGCGGCGGCTGATACTGAAGCCCTCCTGGGCTGGCGGTTGTGGTGCAATCGGTACTCCGCTCCGATTCAGTGTGTACCAAGCGGGCTGTGTACCTTGGTTGATCACGGTCAGCCCTTGGCTCAGTGCTTCGCTTGACAGCGACCGGTAGAACGGATCAGCCGTGGTGAGTTGTCCATTCACTGCCAGTTGCAGTTGCCCTGACTTTTGCAGCAGCGCACGCGCCGCCAGCAGTAGCCAGGATTGTTCCTGGGTGCTGGTGTAGCGGCGGGTGTTGAAGTCGGCAGCGACCTGATCGGCCAGTTCCGGCATCCGCTCCGGTAGCAGTTTGGCCTCTGCCAACAGGGCCAATAGTGCCGCCCGGTCGCGCAATGGGCTGCCGTAGTCGCGTGTCGTAGTCCGCTCGGCCCGATTTATCGCAGCAGTGAATGCCTCTCGTGCGCGGTCCAGTTCGCCGTAGCGGGCCAGCGCCACACCCAGTTGCGCTTGTGCCAAGGCATTGGGCATTTTTGCTAGGTAATTATCGTGCAAGTAGCGCAGATCGCCGATGGCCGCTTGCTGTACTTGTGCCAGTACATACAGGTTATAAGCCCGCCAGCCGAGCTCTTCCGTCTCGAAATCGGCTTCATTGGCCCGTTCCCGTAAGTGTTTTAAGCCACTTTGATACGCCACTTCCGGCACCAGATAGTGCTCTTGACGGGCGCGGACCAGGAAATCCATGGCATAGGCCGATAGCCAATCCTCAATCTTGTTATTCGGACCCCACAGCCCGAAGCCACCACCGGCATCCTGCATGCTGAGAATGCGCTGAATGGCGTTCTGGACCCGCTCCCGCAAGCCAGCTTCGGTGGCTTTTTGACCCACCCAGGATTGAGCGACCTGATTGAAATACAGTAAAGGCAGGGCGCGGCTAGTCGTCTGTTCCAGACAGCCATAGGGATAGCGATCCAGTTCGGCCAGCAGTCCCGGTACATTGAGATTGGGTCGGCTGGCCACACTCAGTTGTGCCTGAGTGGTGCCGGGTAGAAAACGGTTCAACGCTTCACCGTCGATCCGCAAGCTTTCGTTAGGATTCAGTCGTTGTGCAACATGGTCGCTGACGATGGTCTGCGCCGGTCGCACGCCGATGTCCGCTTCCCGTACTAACTGGAAGCCGTTTGGCCCGCTGATCTCCAAACGAAGTTGACCTTGCCCTGGTTGCCGACCACGAAGGATGAAGTGCCGACTATCCTGGTTTTGTGCGGTGGAATCGCTCACTGTGAAGGTGAATGCCGCCGGTGCGTCCACGGTCACCGCACCCTCGGCACTTAGGCGCACTTGATAATCGCCGGGGGGCGCATTCAGATTGCGGGTGGTCACGGTGATCTGGCTCTCGTCCTCTGGTGCCAGGAATCGCGGCAGATAGATTTGTGCCACCAGCGGGTCACGTACCCGTGGTGCGGCTTCGGCCCGACCGACCCGGTTGCGGTCCCAAGCCACCGCCATTAGTCGTAATTGGCCGTTGAAATCGGGCAGGGCCAGCGGCACACGTGCGCGTCCGTCGCCATCCAAGGCCACTGGCCCGGAGAATAGCGCCACGGTTTTCACCGTGCGGATGCCAGAAGCATCCAATTGTCGTCCACCAGCATCACCACCGACTCGGAGCTGGCCCGGTCGGCCACCCGATTCGATCAATTTGCCGTATAGATCCAGAATCTGCATGCCTAATCGGCGCTTACCAAGAAAATATTGCACTGGGTCTGGGGTGGCGAAATCGGTCAATTGCAGGATACCTTCATCCACTGCCGCCACCGTTAGCCAGGCCGGTTGACCGGCTTCGATTCCACTGACCGCAACCGGCAATTCCACGGTCTGTCGTGGCTTCCATTCGCTTGGAGCGTCCAAAGTGATATTGAGGGTGCGTGGCGCTGGATCGAGTCCCACCCAAGCCACGCCGATGGCCCGGCCCGGCCCGCGCTGCGTGGCACCGTTCGCTGGACGAAATGCAGTGGCGGTGATGTACACGCCCGGACCCCATTCGGCGGGAATCGGCAATTCCACCGTGGTTCCATCTGCGTCTGTACTGACGGTCTTGCTCAGCCACAGCCGGTCGCCGACAACGTTCAGCAGCACTTCGCCAGTGAAGGGCGCACGCACGAAAATTTTGGCGGTTTCCCCGGCTTGGTAGCGCGGTTTATCCAGCGTGACCTTCATCTGGTCAGGCGTATCGCCTTCGCTGGGAGTGGCGAACCAGCCAGCCCAAAAGCGTAAGCTGGAGGCAACGCCGGTGGCTGGGTCGAGGATGTCCAGCCGGTAAGAACCCCAGTCCAGACTGCGCTCAGTGACTACAGTCGGTTGATCGGCGGTGAGATTCAAAGTTTGCGTGCCGCTTGAGGTGCTGTCATTGATGATCAGCTTGTAGTTCCAACGACCCTCATCGTGATACCAGTAATAGTCGTATTCCTCGCGTACCAGTTCGGCACGCAGCCCATTTTTGGCGAGCGGCTGGCCCGATGGGTCGAGTGCAATCACTTCAAACTCGGCGGGTTGGCCGCGTTGAACTCCACCATCACCAAAGCGGGGCTTGATGCCGATAGCGAACGGTTGGGTGCGATAGGGCAGATCCAGACTGCGCGTCACCGCTCGTCCGCCCGGCTCGAACAGCGATACCCGTACCTTGGCCAGCAGTGGCCGACTGGTGTCGGGAGTCTGTTCCAGGGTGATGAGCGCTTGCGCTTTGCCCTGCTCATCGGTACCGGTTAGCGTTACCGGGAAGCGTTGCGCGGTCCAACTGTCCTGTACCAGCCCGAAGTGATAACCCGGAAAGCTTGGATAGGGGTTGGTGTCTTCATTCAGCACCACCTCGGCCTCGGCCTTGAGGTTAGCGGCCGGTGCTCCGTACAGGAAGCGGCCATCGATGTTCACCACCGCCGCTTCGCTCGGCTTCAGCATCGTTGCCGTTGAATTTAATTCCAATTTCAATTGTTGCGGTACGAAGTCTTCGACCTGGAAGCTCAATTGCCCAACGGAAGCACCCTTGGGATCGGTATACGCCTTCACGGTCCAATTACCGGTACGGGCATTTAACGGGAGCGGTAGTTGGACGCGATAGCCGCCTAGGGCTGGATTGCTCGGTTGCAGTTGCGCGATTTCTACCGCATCTGGGCGAAATACTTTTAGCGTCAACGGAGTCTCGGTGAGGGCATAGCCGCGGTTATCGCGGGCCAGCGCCATCAGCTCTACGGTTTCGCCCGGCCGGTAGACGCCGCGCTCGGTGTAGAGGAAGGTATCCACTGGTCCTGGCGCAGCACGCCCGCCCACGCCACGATCACTCAGATCAAAAGCCGGTTTGCTCAGATCGAGAAAGTTATAGTCATTCTGGCCAAAGGCCATCAGTGCTGCCGGTTCGCGGCCGCCAGCGCCACGAAGCAGACCCGGATCGATCCGGGCATAACCCTGGCTGTTGGTGACCACTTGACCCAGTTCGCTGTTGTTGCGGGCGTACAGGTGCAGTCTGATGTTCGCTAATGGTTGGGCGCTAGCCAGTGAGCGGGTGAAGACGTGCAGGCCATCGTCGCCGCGCAGGGTGAATAGACCGATATCGGAAACCACTAGCCACTGAGTGGCCCGATTTTCGTAACTGTCCAAGTCTTGGCTGAGTGGTCCGGCAGTGACGATGTAGATGCCCGGTTGTGGATCGCGCAGGATCTCGCTGATGGGGATGGCGGTAGTAATTTCTTGATTGCGCTCGCCAGTGGCCAGATTCAGAGTGCCTTGCCACACTTGCTCGCCGGATTGCTGGGCGATGGTGTTGATATCGTAGCCATCCAGTAGACGAGTGATGCGGTTATCCTCGATCTCCCGTGCCAGATTACGATCATTGATCCGCAGTACCCGCAGCCGCGCTGCATCCAGATTGATGCTGATTAAAGGGAGATGCTGATCGCCGGTTCTGGGCAGCACGTAGGTTGTGCCGCGAAAACCCAGGCTTGGCTCGCGATCCTCAACCTTGGCGGTGAATTCCTGATTGACTAAGGTTTTTTCGCCAGCGGCAGAGGGGATACCGGCTCGGGCGGTGATGATGTAACTTTGACCGTGGCGGACCCCTTCCACGCACAGTTGTTGTTCTTTGGCGCTGGCCACCGCCTGAATCGGGGGTTGGACTTGCAGATAATCTTCATAATGATTCCGCCGATCTTTGCTCAGATTGTCGGAGAAGTTCAGGCAGATCTTCGGAGTGGCACTTTCGGATTCGACCGAGACCCCCTTGATCTGGAAAGCGTTGGCATCGACCAATTCCTGATAGCGCTTGGCGATGTGGGGATTGTCTTCTAATTCCAGCCCTTCGCGGAATGCGACCATGGCTTGTTTGGGTAGCTGATCTTGGTCATAGCGTTCACCCAGCCAAAATAAGATGCGAGCGCGTTCAGATGGGGTTTGTGCTACCTGCAAGGCATTCCAAGCGGCTTGTTTAGTGCGATCTCGCGCCTTTTCTCGGGTTTGCAAACCGGCGCTTTGCGCCAGTTGATACCAGCTCTGGCTAAGATTGAGCCAGAGAGTTGGCGACGGTGTGCCAGTGGCGATGGCCGCTTCGTAGCGGTTGATGGCCTCCACCCAGTTGCTTTGCTGTACCAATTGTTCGGCCTGACGGGTCAACAGCGTGGCATCTTGATCGTTTATGTTACGATTATCTTGTATTGATTGTAAATATTGGGCAGCAGTGACCGCCAATGTTGGATCGTTGACGGCCTCGGCACTGACCGACAGCAACGAGGCTAGTAAGGAAAATAGGAATAATAAATAGAAACGACGCATCGCGAACTCCATCAAACCAGGGTAGCGAATACGGGCGAGAGCGGGTTAGATCCCGGTGCCCATCACAATTGCGGACTACGATTGATGATAGCGGGTTTTGAGGCGGCGGATTGAGCGCAAACGGGGCATTTGTCGCTACTTGAGCGATGCGTGCTGAGAAATTTTGGGACTGCGATGAATTATCCAGTGGAACAAGGATTGATATTTGTGAAAAAATATAATGAACAATTCATTGCAGCTTGTCGGTTCTCAACCGTGATCGATTCGGAGGGTTATCGGCCGAACGTCGGCATCATTCTGTGTAATGAAGAAGGACGCCTTTTCTGGGGAAAGCGGATCGGACAGCGATCTTGGCAGTTTCCACAAGGAGGCATCCAACGGGATGAATCGCCGGAGCAGGCCATGTTTCGCGAGTTATCCGAGGAAGTTGGCCTGCAACCAGAGCACGTTCAAGTGATCGGTTGTACCAAGGGCTGGCTGCGTTATCGTTTACCCAAACGTTTAGTGCGGCGAGGCGGCAAACCCGCTTGTGTCGGTCAAAAGCAGATCTGGTTTCTCCTACGCATGCTCGGTAACGAAGAAGCCGTACGACTCGATCTGTCCGAGCGCCCCGAATTCGATCATTGGCAGTGGGTGGATTACTGGTACCCTTTGCGTGCAGTGGTACCCTTCAAGCGCCATGTCTACTGGCGGGCACTGCGCGAATTGGCTCCGCTGCTGCGCGTTGGACGCCCACCGCGACGGACAACGCACGATTTCAACTCCGCCGAAGCCAGACCATCAGCTCATTCCACATCCTCGGTTCGCGCATCGTCGGCCCGTTCATCAAAAGTGGCTTGCGAATCGGCTACTGTGGTTCAGCGTACCGTAGTCGTATTGCCGTTGCGGCGCATGGAAATTGGTCAGCATCCCGTCATCACGCGCATGGTCGTTTCGGCGCGGCGGATCGGTGAGTTGGAGACAACGCCCGTCGCACCAGTGCTGGAATCATCCGCCAAGGCATCCTTGGACGAGGCTCGTTCGCCGCGTCCGACCGCGTCACGCTCCCATCGCGTGTCGCGGCGTTGATGGCTTCCATTTCCTTGCCTGTTTGAGGGCAGTTCCATGTTGGAAATCCTGCGGCGTATCGTGCAGGACATCAATGCCACCCGCGATTTGAGCGAAGCGCTCAATTTGATCGTAGTCGAGGTTAAGGCTGCGTTACATACCGATGTCTGTTCGGTCTACATGAATGATTATGCGCGTGGCGAACATGTATTAATGGCCACCGATGGCCTGCGCTCAGGTGCAGTCGGCAAAGTACGACTGAAATTCGGTCAAGGGCTTACCGGATTGGCCGCCAGTCGGGCCGAACCAGTCAACGTCGAGGACGCCCCAGCACATCCGGCCTTTCGCTATGTCGCGGTTACTGGTGAGGCGCCATTTCACGGTTTCATCGGGGTGCCGATCATTCGTCGGCGTAAAGTACTGGGAGTGTTGGTAGCGCAGCAGCGCGAGCAGCGCAAGTACACCGCCGACGAGGAATCGTTTCTGGTTACGCTGGCAGCGCAATTGGCCGGAAGTATCAGTCAGGCCGAAATTCGCCAAGGGTTGGAACGACTCGATGATAATGCACTGTCCGGCACCTTATTCCTGGAAGGAGTTGCCGGTGCCCGTGGTTTGGCGATTGGCGAGGCTGTGGTGGTGTTTCCGGCCACCACATTGGATCGGATACCGGATAAGGATATCGAAGATCCCGAAGCCGAGGCGTCGCGTTTCCGGCAGGCAGTGGCAGCGGAACTGGCCGAACTGCAACGCTTGAGCGAGCGGATGCGGCGGCTGCTGGCGGCTGGCGACCAGGCGCTGTTTGATGCTTACGCGATGCTGTTGAGTAGTGACAGCTTGGTCAACGGTACCCTGGAGCGGATCGCTGCCGGTAACTGGGCACCCGGTGCGTTGCGGGCCACGGTGCTGGAATATGCCAATATCTTCACGGAAATGGATGACCCCTACCTGCGCGAACGTGCCGCTGACATTCTCGATCTCGGCCAGCGTTTGCTGGATCGCCTGCAGGAAGAGCAGGTAATCACACGCCAATATCCCGACAATACCATTCTGGTGGGCGAGGAAATCAGCGTTTCGCAACTGCTAGATGTGCCCCTGGAGAAGCTCAAAGGATTGGTATCGGTGAGTGGTACTGGTACCTCACATGTTGCCCTGCTGGCACGCGGTTTGGGAATTCCAGCGGTATTTGGTATCGGCAGCTTACCGTCAGGACGCTTGAACGGCCGCGAAATAGCGGTGGATGGCTATACGGTACGGGTTTGTATCCAGCCCAGTCCGGCACTGCGCCAGGAATATCTGAAGCTGATCGCCGAAGAGGCGAAACTATCGCGTGGTCTGCAACACTTGCGCGATCTGCCCGCCGAGACCTTGGATGGTCATCGTCTGGACCTGCATGCCAATTCTGGTTTATTCGCCGATGTTGCTGCCGCCCGCAATAGCGGGGTGCGGGGCGTGGGGTTGTATCGTTCGGAGCTGCATTTCTTCCTGCGCGATCGTTTTCCTGGCGAGGAAGAGCAGACCACGATCTACACCCGGGTATTGCGCATTATGGAACCGTATCCCGTGGTTTTACGCACCCTGGATGTGGGAGGCGACAAGCCGCTGCCGTATTTTTCCATCAACGAGCAAAATCCGTTCTTGGGCTGGCGCGGCATTCGCGTCAGTCTGGATCAGCCCGATCTATTCAAGACCCAGTTGCGTGCGATGCTGCGCGCCTCGGTGGTCTATCCCAATCTGGCGATCCTGTTTCCAATGATTGGCAGTATCAGCGAATTGCGCGAGGCGTTGGATTTGCTGCGTTGCGCCGAGACGGAACTACGAGAAGATGGGTTATCGGTTCCGACTCCACGGGTTGGAATCATGGTGGAAGTGCCTTCAGCGGTCTATCAGATCGACCGATTGATACGGATGGTGGATTTCGTTTCCATCGGCAGTAATGACCTGACGCAATATCTGTTGGCGGTGGATCGTAACAATGACCGCGTTGCCAAGCTGTACGATCCCTTACATCCCGCGGTACTCACCGCGATTCAGCAAGTGATCAAGGGCGGGCGGGCTGCTGGGAAACCGGTCGGAGTTTGCGGCGAAATGGCCGGTGATCCGGCATCCGCATTATTCTTGATGGCGATGGGTGTGGACAGCCTGAGTATGAATCTGGGAAGCCTGCTCAAGATCAAATGGATGATCCGCAGCGTGCGTCGTACCGCCGCGCGGGAAGTGCTTGCTCAGGCCATGCAGTTGGACGATGCCGCCGCTATTCGCGAATGCGCCAATACCTTTCTCGATCAACAGGGTTTGAGCGAGCTGCTGCGGGTCGGGAAGTAATTCACGAACGCCCAACCGGGATCGGCTGGGTTCGAACCGTTCCATCCTCAGCGATAGGGCAGTGATTGCTGCTATCATTCGCGATTCTCCCGCTGCCCCAGAGAGTGTGCGCGATGCTGCGTTTTCGTGGAAGCCCCGCCCTGTCGCCGTTCCGCCTGGAGAAGCTGCTGGCCATGCTGCGCCAGCGGGTTCCAGCCGTCACTGGTGTCTACGCCGAGTTTATCCATTTCGTGGACGGCCGCGTGATCACCCAGGATCGCAAGATCCTGGATCGGCTGCTGCAGTATGGTCCCGCCGCAACGCAACGTCATTTAGACGGCGAGCCTACCTTCCTAATCGTGCCGCGCCCCGGCACCCGTTCGCCTTGGTCGTCCAAAGCCACCGATATCGTCCACAACTGCGGTTTGCATCAGGTGCGCCGCATCGAGCGTGGTGTGGCCTATTATCTGGAAGCAACCCACACATTGCGCGCTGAGGATCTGGCGCTACTAAAGCCTCTTTTGCATGACCGCATGACCGAGGCAGTGCTGGGGCCAGATGACGATCCTGCCGTGCTGTTCGCTCAGGCCGAGCCAATGCCGATGAGCGGTGTGGATCTGCTCGATGGTGGGCGCGATGCGCTGGTACGTGCCAACCGCGAACTAGGTCTGGCCTTGTCGGAAGACGAAATCGATTATCTGCTCGATAGCTTTACACGGCTGAATCGCAATCCCACCGACGTTGAATTGATGATGTTCGCTCAAGCGAACTCGGAACACTGTCGGCACAAGATCTTTAACGCCGACTGGACCATGGATGGTGTGGTGCAGGATCGCTCGCTGTTCGCGATGATCCGCTACACGCATGAGTGCCATCCCGACGATGTGCTGTCGGCCTATCGCGACAACGCGGCCGTGATGTGCGGATTTTCTGCGGGACGCTTTTTCCCTGATCCGACCGACCGGCAGTACCGTGCGCATCCCGAAGATATGCCCATTCTGATGAAGGTGGAGACGCATAATCATCCCACCGCCATATCGCCTTTTCCCGGTGCGGCCACCGGTTCTGGTGGCGAAATCCGCGATGAGGGCGCGACCGGGCGTGGTTCCAAACCCAAAGCGGGTTTGTGTGGTTTCTCGGTTTCGAACCTGCGCATCCCTGATTTCGTGCAACCCTGGGAGCGGAATTACGGTAAACCAGAGCGCATCGCCTCAGCCTTGGAAATCATGCTGGAGGGGCCTATCGGCGCGGCGGCTTTCAATAACGAATTTGGCCGCCCCAATCTGACCGGTTATTTCCGTGCCTTCGAGGAAGACGGCCCAGACGGGCAGCGACGCGGCTATCACAAACCGATCATGGTCGCTGGTGGGTTGGGCAACATCCGTGAGCCGCATGTGCATAAGGCGGCGCTACCGCCAGGCACGGTTATCGTCGTCCTGGGTGGTCCGGCTTTGCTGATCGGCTTGGGTGGCGGCGCGGCATCCAGCATGGCGGCCGGCAGTTCCCAAGAAGATCTCGATTTTGCCTCGGTGCAGCGCGGCAACCCGGAGATCCAGCGCCGGGTGCAGGAAGTGATCGACCGCTGCGTAGCACTGGGTGCGGCCAACCCTATTCTCTCGATTCACGATGTCGGCGCGGGTGGTTTGTCCAACGCCGTGCCAGAAATCGTCCATGATGCGGGGCGGGGCGGACGCTTTGAGTTGCGCGAGGTTCCGAACGATGATCCGGGCATGTCGCCGATGCAGATCTGGTGCAACGAAGCGCAGGAACGCTATGTATTGGCCATCGCCGCCGAAAGTCTGGAGCACTTCAAAGCGCTGTGCGAACGCGAGCGTTGCCCTTATGCGGCGATCGGCATGGTGACCGAAGAGCAGAAACTGGTGCTGCATGATCGGCAATTCGACAATCACCCGGTCGATTTACCGATGAGCTTGTTGTTCGGCAAGCCACCAAAAATGATGCGCCAAGTGGAGCATCAGCCGCTTTCGTTCCAGCCGCTCGATCTGAGCGAGGTCGAATTGGGCGAAGCGGTGGCGCGGGTATTACGCTTTCCGGCAGTGGGCGATAAGAGTTTTTTGATCACCATTGGCGACCGCACCGTCACCGGCCTGGTTTGTCGCGATCAGATGGTCGGCCCGTGGCAGGTTCCGGTTGCTGATGTTGCGGTGACTGCCACCAGCTTCGATGCCGATACCGGCGAGGCGATGGCCATGGGTGAGCGGGCGCCGCTGGCGTTGCTGGACGCGCCTGCATCTGGGCGGATGGCGGTCGCTGAGGCGCTGACCAACATCGCGGCAGCCCGTATCGACCAATTGGGCGATATCAAGTTGTCGGCCAATTGGATGGCGGCGGCTGGCCATCCCGGCGAGGATCTGCGGCTATTCGAGACCGTGCAGGCGGTGGGAATGGAACTCTGTCCGGCGCTGGGTATTGCCATTCCGGTGGGCAAGGATTCGCTGTCAATGAAGACAGTTTGGAATGTGGCGGACGAATCCAAAAGCGTGGTGGGGCCGCT
>JACSSB010000007.1 GCA_014879435.1 Phycisphaerales bacterium | reverse complement strand
TGCATCTGGTGGATGTTGGGCCTTATAGCGACAGCGGCGATCCCTTGCGAGATATCACGGTAATTTTGGCAGAACTCGGCAAGTACAGTGCCGAACTGGCCGAACGCGAACGCTGGTTGGTATTGAATAAGCTGGATTTATTCCCACCTGATGAGCGCGCGGCGCGGATGGCCGAAGTCACAGCGGCGCTGGAGTGGACCGGGCCGGTATTTGGGATTTCCGCTGCCAATGGCGAGGGAACCGACGTTCTGATCGAGGCGGTCATGACCCGATTGGAGGAGGAGCGAGCGGATGCAGCGACGGATGCAAGCAGCGAGCAAGAAGAATGATGTTCGATAAAACACGCGAGCAATTAGGCGGTGCCCGACGCTGGGTGGTCAAGATCGGCAGCGCCATGGTCACCAATGATGGTGAGGGGCTGGATAATTTCTCCATCGATGCCTGGGTGGCGCAGATGGCGGAACTGCACCAATCCGGTCGAGAACTGTTGCTGGTTACCTCCGGTGCGATAGCCGAGGGGATGCGGCGGCTGGGTTGGAGCCAGCGCCCCGTGGTGCTGTCTGATCTGCAAGCGGCGGCGGCGGTGGGGCAGATGGGGCTGGTACAAGCTTGGGAAGCGGCCTTCGAGCGCCATGGTATTCGTACCGCACAAATCCTTCTGACTCACGAAGATGCTGCTGACCGTCAGCGTTATCTCAATATTCGCAATACCCTGCGCACCCTACTGCGCCTGCGCGTGGTGCCGGTCATCAATGAAAATGACACAGTGGCTTTTGATGAAATCCGTTTCGGTGATAACGATACTCTAGGGGCGCTGGTCACCAATCTGGTGGAGGCGGAGCTTTACATCATCCTCACCGACCAGCAGGGTTTGTATGACCGTAATCCGCGTCAATTCGCAGATGCGTGCCTGATCCAAGAGGGTCGAGCAGGTGATGCGGCGCTGGAAGCGATGGCAGGCGGTGCGGCCGGTAGTCTGGGGCGTGGCGGGATGTTGACTAAGCTGCGTGCGGCGGCACGGGCGGCACATTCCGGCGCCTTTACCTTGTTGGCCTGGGGCCGGGAACCGGAAGTGCTGCGACGGGTGGCCAGCGGCGAGGCGCTCGGTACTCTGTTGCGGCCGAGTCAGAGTCCGGTGGCGGCGCGTAAGCAATGGTTGGCGGCACAATTGCAAGTGCGCGGCCGCTTGCATTTGGATGCCGGTGCGGTGCGCGCCTTACGTGCGGCGGGTAAGAGTCTGCTGCCGGTCGGGGTGACGGCGATTGAAGGCCGCTTTGATCGTGGTGATCTGGTGGCTTGTTTGGACCCGGCTGGCGATGAAGTGGCACGCGGTTTGGTGAATTATGATGTGACCCAATCCCTGCTACTGATCGGCAAGACGACGCGCCGCATCGAGGAATTGTTCGGTCATGTGGACGACCCCGAACTGATCCATCGGGATAATTTAGTACTGGTGTAGCCAGCTTCAAATCCCCCCGACCCCCCTTTGCTAAAGAGAGGACTGCGCTACCGTAAAAGCCGGGATAGCTACAAGGGTGGATAAGGCGCCCCGCGCCGCATCCACCATCATCGCCCACCCCTCGGTAGATGCGCTTCGCTTATCTACCCTACGCAACTCCGCCAGCTACCGAAAACGGCGCATAGTGGCAACCCCCAGTCAATCATTTCACGTCATTCCCGCGAAAGCGGGAATCCAGGATTCCCTGTCGTCGTCGCTTCTGGACTCCCGCCTACGCGGGAGTGACGATCCATGTTGTGGGCTAGTGGGTAGATACCGTCTTGAGTATCAAGGGGCGGTAGATACCGTCTTGGCAGTCAAGAGATCGGAGTCCAGT
>JACSSB010000381.1 GCA_014879435.1 Phycisphaerales bacterium | reverse complement strand
GTCGTTTTCGAGTAATGGAAGGTGTGCCCACGAAAATCCCCCTCCGGCAAGGTCACGGTTTGAGTCCCGAGTGCCGATAGTCGAGGTTGCATGCGCACCTCACCAGGTAATAGGCCGCCCAAAATATGTGTATGGCCGTTCAAGTCTTGCAAACGATCAAACAGGCTCATCATGCCGCCGCACTCGGCCAGCAGAGGACGACCTGCAGCGACATGGGCAGCAAGTGCCGACCATAGCTCGCGCCGCGCTGCGAGCTCGGCGGCGTACAGTTCGGGATAACCGCCGGGCAGCCACACCGCATCGCAAATTGGCAGCGCCTCGCCCGCTAGCGGCGAGAAAAATTCGATTCGAGCACCCAAAGTATGCAGCGTATCGAGATTGGCCGGATAGAGAAATCCGTAGGCGGCGTCACGAGCGACGGCAATAGTCCGGCCAGCAAGCAACGGTGGCATAACCGGCGCCGACGCGGCGGGAAATTCTACGGGTGGCGGCAACTCCGCCGCACCAGTAGCAGCCAAATGATCGGCGATGCGGTCCAGGCGTTGTCCAAGATCGGTAATTTCGCTGGCTTGCAATAAACCTAAGTGGCGTTCGGGCAATGCCGCCTCGGTGTCCTTGGGAATGGCTCCATAAAAACGCAAGCCCGGCGGCAGGCTGCTCCGCAGTAACTCGACATGACTGGCACTGCCGACATGATTGGCCAATACCCCGGAAAACGGCAGATCGGGCTGGAAGGTGGCCAGACCGTGGGCCAAAGCACCGAAGGTCTGCGCCATGGCACGCGCATTGATCACCGCCATCACCGGCACCCCGAACTGACGGGCGATATCGGCCCCCGAAGGTTGGCCGTCGAAAAGACCCATCACTCCCTCAATCAGGATCAGATCAGCAGTTTCAGCGGCAGCCGCCAAACGCCAAGTCGCGTCAGCCGCGCCGCACATGCCAAGATCGAGGGTATGGCAAGGCTGTCCGCTGGCGAATTGGTGAATCTGCGGATCGAGAAAATCCGGCCCACATTTGAACAGGCGTACCGTCCGTCCCTGGCGGGCGTGCAGACGAGCGAGGGCAGCCGTCACCGTGGTTTTGCCTTGACCGGAGGCGGGTGCCGCTACGAA
This sequence comes from Phycisphaerales bacterium, assembly GCA_014879435.1. Lineage (GTDB taxonomy): Bacteria > Pseudomonadota > Gammaproteobacteria > Competibacterales > Competibacteraceae > Competibacter. Next base: position 9,971 of record JACSSB010000381.1, on the reverse strand, counting down.
TAATGCAGGACAATGCGGCATCAGAATTCCAACCCTGGCATGGCTGGTACACCTGCTTGGAAGGCATGTTTGACCAAGGCGATGTCGCTTACCGTATCGGCGGCTTCGATCAGTGCCGCTGGCGCGGCCCTACCCGTCAGCAGTACGTGTTGCATCGGCGGTCGCGCCTGCAAGGCGGCGATCACTTCCGATACCTCCAGCCAACCGTATTTGAAGGCATAGGTAATTTCATCGAGAATCAACAGATCGAGCGTAGCATCGCTCAAATAGCACAGCGCCTGATCCCAAGCCGTCCGTGCTGCGGCAATATCACGCGCTTTATCCTGGCTCTCCCAAGTGAATCCCGCACCCATGACATGCCAGCGCACACGCGGATGACTGCGGAAAAACAACGCCTCGCCGGTATCGGTACGGCTTTTCACGAATTGCACCACAGCGGCGCTCTGGCCATGGCCGAGGGCGCGCGCCAACACGCCAAAAGCAGCGGTGGATTTACCCTTGCCACAACCGGTATGGAGTACCACCACCCCACGCGCCTGCGTAGCTGCCGCCTTTTTGTCGTCGATCACACTTTTCTTACGCACCATCCGTCGTGCGTGTCGGTGATCGGCATCGTATGCATCACTTGCATCGCTCATACCAGCAATGGTTCCAGCACGGTTGGCAAGGTACCGGTCTCCAGCAAGGTCAGGATCGGGTCCAAATCCAGTGCGGCTTCGACGGCATCGGCCAAGCGGTCGAGATCGGCCTGACGGCGGGTCAGCGGATCGACTCGTAGGAAGGGAGTGTCTTCACGTTCTGGCGCGGCCCAACGCAACAATGCGGCCAAGGCATCTGGGTGATCGAACAAACCGTGGCAATAGGTGGCCAGTATCTGACCGTCGGGGCTTTGTGCGCCATCGCCGCGTCCGTCATCATCCAGCCATGCGGCAGGATGTTCGAGCGCTGGGCCACTGCTTACGCCTTGATGGATCTCATAGCCGATCAAAGGCGGTGATTCCGGCAGGCACAGATGTCCGCTGACCTGGCGCAATTGCTTGATTTCGCCCAGAGTCGTGCTGAAATCGAGCAAGCCCAACCCCGCCGTGCTCCCCGCCTCGCCTTCCAATCCCAGCGGATCATGCAACTCCTTACCCAGCATTTGCAGGCCGCCGCATAACCCGATCAGTTTGCCGCCATAACGTAGATGCCGCTTCAAATATTCTTCCCAGCCGTGAGCGCGCAACCAAGCCAGATCAGAGCTGACCGCTTTGGAACCCGGCAGCACCACCAAATCGGCCGGTGGTAGCGTTTCCGCAGCGGTGATGAAACGAAAATCGACTTCGGGATGCAGCCGCAGTGGATCAAGGTCATTGTGATTGGAGACTCGGGGATAGGCCGGTGCGATGACTTTGAGGCGAGAAACGCCGGACTCGAAAACGCTGCTGGCACGGGCGTCCTCGGCATCGAGATAAAGCCCCTGCAGATACGGCAATACCCCGAATACCGGTTTGCCCGTGTGCTGTTCCAACCAATCAAGGCCCGGAGCAAGGATGGCCAGATCGCCGCGAAAACGGTTAATCACGAAACCGATGACACGCTCTCGCTCGCTGGGAGAAAGCAGCTCCAGGGTACCGACTAGGTGGGCGAACACTCCGCCTCGGTCGATGTCCGCGACCAGCAATACCGGACAATCGACCGCTTCCGCAAAACCCATATTGGCGATGTCGTGATCACGGAGATTGATCTCGGCTGGACTGCCCGCACCTTCGACCACCAAGCATTGATAACGTGCACACAACCGCTCCCACGACGCCAGCACCGCAGGCATGACCTGAGGCTTATAGGCATGGTACGCCTTGGCATCGAGCTGAGTGGCCACGCGGCCATGGATGATGACTTGCGCCTGTCGGTCGGTGCTGGGTTTGAGCAGGATCGGATTAAAATCGCTATGCGGCTCCAGTCCCGCAGCCAGCGCCTGCAACGCCTGGGCGCGGCCAATTTCCCCACCATCCACAGTCACTGCCGCGTTGAGCGCCATATTCTGTGGCTTGAACGGTGCCACGCGCACCCCGCGTCGATGCAGGATGCGGCACAAAGCGGCCACCAGAGTACTTTTGCCAGAATCGGAGGTGCAGCCTTGCACCATCAAGGAAGGGGTTTTCATGAAGGATCGCAATGGATTGTGGAGATTTCACTATAGCAATCCATTTCGTGTTGTGGAAATGGGATGGCCCGCACTCCGATGTGCGCTTTATGCAAGTAGGATCGAAACCAGGATCAGAAAGAATCACCGGATGATAGCTGCGGTAAAGTTGACGCCCCGCCGCTCTCGGCGCTACCATGAAATTTACAAACGACATGTGGTTCTCCACGAAATGACCTACCCAGTGGAGACAAAAAGGGAATCTGGTGCGGCGACTCTTTCTCGGGTCACTCATTCCAGGGCTGCCCCCGCAACTGTAAACAGCGAGTCGTGCCTCTGCTGTGCCACTGGCTTTAAGAGCTGGGAAGGCTGGGCGAGCGACGAAGACCTGTGAGCCAGGAGACCTGCCCATGACGCTTGCCAGTTGGGTTCCGGGCGGGGTGTTCCGGGATTACCGGCCATCTCCAATTAGCGCGTTCGTCGCTCAACGTGTGGTGCCGTTCTCCCAAACACCCTCCTGATCGTTGCTCATTCAGGAAGGTTCATCATGCATATTGCCGAAGGCTTCCTACCTCCCGTGCACGCGATAGCATGGACGGCGATCGCCTTGCCGTTCGTCGTGGTCAGCGCCTATCGGGTCAATCGTCTGATGCGGGAGCAACCACAAGTCAAGTTATTGTTGGCGGCGTCCGGGGCTTACGCCTTTATCCTGTCGGCGCTCAAGTTGCCATCGGTCACTGGGAGCTGTTCTCACGCCACTGGCACCGGTCTGGGCGCGATTTTGTTCGGTCCCTCGGTCATGGCTTTGCTGGGTACCATCGTGCTGTTATTCCAGGCGTTGCTGTTGGCTCATGGTGGCTTGACCACCTTGGGTGCCAACGTCTTCTCCATGGCTATCGCCGGTCCCTGGATCGCCTATGCCGTGTTCCATGGCACACGCCGACTGCATGCGCCACTCGCTGTCAGTGTATTCTTGGCCGCAACCCTGGGTGACTGGGGAACCTATCTGGTGACTGCGGGCCAATTGGCCTTGGCCTTTCCCGATCCGGTCAGCGGCATCGCGGGAGCGGTTCTCAAATTCGCCAGTGTGTTCGCATTGACCCAAGTTCCGCTGGCTATTATTGAAGGCTTGTTGACCGTCATTATCGTCAATCTACTGCATCAGAACAGCCGCGAAGAGTTAGATTTATTGGCCTTTGCGCCGGAAAACAGCCGATGAAACGTACCAATTTCATCCTATTGGCCCTGGTCCTGTTATTGCTGATCTTGCCCTTGATCTTGCCCATACCGAGCGGACTAAAGGCACCATTTTCCGGTACGGACAATCAAAGCCAAGCAGCGATCATCGCAGCGCATCCTGATTATCAGCCTTGGTTCGAACCGCTGTGGAAACCACCGAGTAGCGAGATTGAAGGCTTGTTATTTGCCCTGCAAGCAGCCTTGGGCAGCGGATTATTGGGTTATTACCTTGGTCTCCGGCGCGGCCAGTCTCAAGCGCGGCGACAAGCGCGAGATCGGATCGATGCGGGCGATTGATCACCACGCCTGGAGTAATCGCTGGCGGGACTGGCATCCGGCGGAAAAGCTGATACCTGCCGGTGGCTTGCTGATCTTGACTCTGGTGCTACCCCCCTTGAGCAGTGGACCACTGATACTGGCCGCTATGGCTTGGGCCACGGTGTTTGGTGCGGGAGTTCCGGCGAGGGCTTTGCTGCATGTGTTGGCTGCGCCCGCCGCATTTCTGCTGCTGAGCGCACCCTTTTTGGCCATTTCGATCTCATTTACCGACGGCTTTCATTGGCAATGGTCTCCACAGGGCTGGCGCTTGGCCTTGGAAACGATCACCCGCGCTTTGGCGGCAGTCAGTTGCTTGGCGTTTCTAACCCTGACCACGCCCTTGACCGATTTGATTACGCTGTCGCGCCGCTTGGGTATTCCCGCCGGATTGGTCGAATTGATCCTGCTGGTGTATCGCCTGATCTTCGTTTTCGCCGAGCGGGCTATGACCGGTCAACAGGCACAAGCGGCGCGACTGGGTTATGCCCGTATGGATCGTAGTGTGCGCTCCTTGGGCTGGCTGGCCGGTACCTTGTTTCAGCGGGCCTTACATCAGGCGCGGCGAATGGAAATCGGTCTGGCAGCACGCGCTTATAACGGTGAATTGCGGGTACTGGGTTCGGAACGTGCGCTGTCCTGGCCACGGCTCAGCATAGGAATAGTCGGCGTTGGCCTGATCGGCTTGAACGGCGCATGGCTGGCGCATACCTTGCCATGAATCCTCCCCCTCTATTGGTGCTTCGTGGGCTGGAATATCGCTATTCCGACAAAATCCTGGCCTTACGCGACCTCAATCTCAATATTGAACGCGGCCGCAAGCTGGCTCTGCTGGGTTCCAACGGCTCCGGTAAGACCACCCTGCTACTGCATCTCAACGGCACGTTTCGACCCACCGGTGGCGCCATCCTCCTCGACGGTCAGCCTGCCGGCTATGAGCATCGTTCGCTCAACGACTGGCGGCGGCGCGTCGGCCTGGTGCTTCAGGAGCCAGACGATCAACTGTTCGCCGCCACCGTCGCCCAAGACGTGTCATTTGGGCCACTGAATCTAGGTCTTGGCGAGGCGGAAACCCGGACGCGGGTACAGGAGGCGCTGGAGGCGCTACGCATTGCCGCTCTCGCTGAACGCGCCACCCATAGCCTCAGTTTTGGTCAGAAAAAGCGCGTCGCTATCGCCGGTATACTGGCGATGCGCCCGGAGTTACTGGTACTGGACGAACCGACCGCCGGTCTTGATGCGCATGGCGTGACCCATCTGCTTAATGCTCTGCAACGCCTGCACGAGGCCGGTACTACCCTGGTCTTTTCGACCCACGATACCGAACTGGCCTACGCTTGGGCCGATCAGGTCGCGATACTGCATGAGGGTACGGTGCTAGGCCAAGGCGAAACTACGGCGATGCTGGAAGATCGCGAGCTGCTGACACAAGCACGATTGAAACCGCCACTATTACTGGAACTGGCTCAGGCTTTAGAGACGAGGCGGGATGATCGCAACCCACTTCCTCGCTCTCGCGAGATGCTGTTGGCCCTGCTAAGGGAACGTCTATGCGGCACCGTTCCCTTAGCCCCAGATCGATGAAACCTCCTGATATAACGCGCCTAAGTACGTTGTATTTGCCGTCATCCCCGCGTAGGCGGGGATCTAGGTAGGCATCGAAGGCGCTGGATTCCCGCCTACGCGGGAATGACGATGACGTGTATAGGATTCCATTCCACAACCCAAAGAGGGTCGCTATAGGTGTGTAGCACCTGAAGCTTTGCAGATTTAACGCGTTGTTACTTTGGAATTACCGCTCGAGTCGACACCACTGTCATGAATCGCAACGGCTGCAATTCGCGCCGCCGATTCAGAATCGCCAGCCTCTACCAAACTCCGCGCCAGGTAAAGCATTGCTCTCGCTCGGGTTTCAGTATCCTGAAACCGGACAGTTTGGTCGAGCACAGCGGTGAATTCTTTTTGCGCATTCAATGCATCTCCGCTCCTCGCAAGATTACGGGCGATGGCGCTTCGGGCACTCGCTTGCTGGTAATCACATTCCAATAAAACATCGGCTTTCTTGGATCGACCAGGAATCTGTTTTAGTAATTCCTGAGCGGGGGCGTTATCACCCGCTTCGGCATAATATTTGGCGACAGCACACTGTACAGCGAGGCGTTTATCAGTGTCAGTGATCGCGGGAATATCGGTGGCTGCTTGGGCGAATAAAGCTTTGGCTTGTTGATTCTGCCCAATATTGCTTAGATCACTGGCGATAGCGCTCAAGGTTATTGAGCGGATCGCAGGGTCTTTGAGAGCCTGTGCACTATCAATCGCCCGATTGAGATAGCTGTCAGCAGTTGCGGGAGTCGTTTCTTGCAAGGTACGACCGATGCTGGCGAATGCCTGGGCACGCTCATTAGGCGCAACGATGGCATTTGCTAGCTCCATCGATTCATGCCATTGGGTCTGAGCAGGTAATGATTCTTTCTTTTTGTGGTATCGATACGCGATGGTTGCCAGAATTTCGGCGCGGTTACGATTGATGGTATCCGGCAGAGTCGTTTTTGGATCACTACGTTTTACTTCCTCAAGCAATGTGTTGACGTGCTCTAGGCTCTGAACAGCAGCAGTTAGATCACCGGTTTCAACTTGATAACGTGCCAAGGCAATGAGCAAGTGCAACCTACCGGTTGCGGCTATAGTCTGGGCAGTGTTGGGAGTTTTTGTAGAAGCAGACGAATCCAGCGCAACTTTATTGAAACTAATAAGCTGAGTAGAACCCTTTCCAGGACTCGCTACGTTAGTAGCTCCCGCCGATGGCGATGCTCCAGGGAGAGCTGAATTAGTGCCATTGCTAGTATCTTGTGCCAATCTTGCTTCACTCCCTGCGACTGTGACTTCAAGACCCGGTGGCGGAGTAATCTGAATCTGTAGCTTGGAGGGAGTACCGCTTGCAGTATTGGCTGCGACATTTTGAGAATCAGGAATCTCCATTTTCCATACCAGAAAACCGATTCCGGCAGCAATCAGAACGACGCTACTAAAGATCGGTATAAAAAAATGGGGCTTTACGCGCAGACGCTCCCTGATTTTATCCCAGAGAGTGATGCTCAATTCCTTTTCAGCTTGGCGACGAGCACGCTCGATCATATCTTCCTGAAGCTTTTCTTGTATTCTCTGACTCCTTTCTTTCGCTTTATTAAGCTTCTCCATTTTTTCCCGATTTACTATGGTACGCAATCGCTCGCGCTCTGCATTGAGAGCCATCTTGTATTCACTGACGGCCTCATAATTGCGACCGACCACACCGCACCGCTCACATATATCAGAACCATCCGGTTTCGGTGGCTGTTTGTGACCACAAGCAGGGCACAGATAGGGTGGCGTATTCTCATCCACCGTATCGATGGGAACCAACATAAGCTGCATCGGTTCAAGGCGGCATATCAAACCGATTTCATTCAGTTTTTTTAATAGATTACCGCTTTTTTCTTGTGGAATATCTTCAGCTAGTACTACTGGATCTTTCGTCCGAATACGATGGAAGATTTTTTCGATTTCGGAAAAATCGCCCTGGATCAACTCCCCAAAGCGTTTTCGAACAATTTCAGAATCTAGATTTGGTTGGATTCCGGTAGCGATTAACTTAAAGGTCGGTTCCATGGATGAGAACTCCTAAGACGTGTATATAGCCGAACGAGATGGCTGTAATATGGGCAGAAGCTGGGCGTGTTATTTTTAGTGACATATCTGTATAACATTACAATTGTTCAGTATTCACTGGCAAGATAGCAGCATTAATTTACTAATTTCTTAGTGGATTTTATCACTTGAGACCCGCATGCATGGACCTCGCTTGCCACTTCCTCATACGCGGGAGTATGCTGCCCTCTCATTCGATTCGGGTTCCTAGTCGCGCCGCCGTGCGACCGGGTGAAACGGGAAGTCCGGTGACGCTGGTGTCTTGTTCGGCCAGCCAGTCCGGCGCAGTCCCCGCTGCTGTAAGCCTGACAAATCCACCGCCAGACCACTGCGCACTCGCGCGGGAAGGTGGGTGGAAGCGAAAGACGGCTAGCCAGAAGACCGGCCCGATCGATTTATTACCTGGCGCGACTCCGGGGTACGGGTCCGGCCGGTCATCGGGTGAGTGCGAAATAGGTCCATAGTGGCTGATCGCTCCCCGGTTGCTCGGTTATCGTGGACTCCTTCCTCCCGCCGTCGTGCCGGATTGCTCGTTCCGCTCAACCCAGGGAATAGCCATGTCCATCGAATCCGATCTCGTCGTCGCCCCACGCTTGGGCTGCGCACTCCTCGCGGTGTAGACCCACATGCCCGCTAAAATCTGGTTTGTCGGCGCCGGTCCAGGCGACCCTGATCTGATCACCGTCAAGGGCCGCGCTCTGCTGGAACAGGCCGGCGCCATCCTGTTCGCCGGTTCGCTGGTCGATGTCGCTGCCACCTTGTACGCACCAGCGGAATGCGAGATCCGCGATTCGAAAGACATGACGCTGGAGGAAATGACGGCTTGGTTGCTCGATGCCGCCGCCCGCCATGATACCGTGGTCCGTCTACAAACCGGTGATCCCGGCCTCTATGGCGCGCTGGTGGAAATGACTCGGCCACTCGATGCGGCGGGCATCGCCTGGGCCGTGGTTCCCGGCGTGTCCTCGGCTCTGGCTTCCGCTGCCGCCGCTGGCGAAACCCTGACCCTACCGGAAGTGACTCAGACCGTGATCCTCACCCGCGTGGCTGGTCGCACCCCAATGCCAGAGGGCGAAGATCTGGAGGCGCTGGCCGCGCACCACAGCACACTGTGTATTTTCTTGTCGATCACCTTGCTCCATGAAGTGCAACGCGCCCTCCGTGCCGCCGGTTGGGCCGAAGATGCACCGATCCTGGTGGTGCAAAAAGCCTCTTGGCCGGGTGAGGAAAAAATCATTCGCGGCACCCTGGCCGATATCAAACGCAAATGCCAAGCCGAAAAGGTCGGCGCCCAAGCCATGATCATCGCCAGCCCAGCCTTGGGCGCACGCGATTGGCCCAGCCTAGTCCGTTCCAAATTGTACGACCCCAGTTTCGGTCATCGCTTCCGCCCGGCGACTGTCCATGCCCCCGGAGACCCCAGCCATGAATGACACTCTGCTGCTTGTCGGCCACGGCTCGCGCCGTCCCGGCAGCAACGACGAAATCGAAACCTTCGTCGAACTCTGGCGGCAACGCCACCCGGACTGGAATATCGAACTGTGTTTCATCGAACTGGCCGAAGTGCTGCTCGATACTGGTCTTGATCGCGCTGCGGCTTATGGCCAGCGAGTGATGGTGGTACCGCTGATTCTGAATACCGCCAGCCACGTTAAGCGAGACATTCCAGCTGCCATCGCTGCCGCACGCCAGCGTCATCCCACGCTCGAATTTGCTTGCGCGCCACCGCTCGGTTTGGGCCGCGAAATCTTTAACATCGTCGTTCGCCGACTCCGCGAGCTGATGCGGGATATGGCGATGCCCGATCCACGCACTACCGGAATTATCCTGCTGGGACGCGGCTCCTCCGACCCCAGCGCCAACGGCGACATGGCTCGCCTCGCCCGCTGGGTGTACGAGAGCGGCGATCACGATTTGGTGGATATCGCCTTTACTGATGTCGCCTATCCCCGCCTGGAATCGGTGGTGCAACGTCAGGTTCGGTTGGGCATGAGCCAAATCCTGATACAGCCGATCTATCTATTCACTGGGGTGCTGATCGATCGTATCGGCGAGCAGGTGACACGCTTGCGGCATGCCTATCCCCAAGTCAGTTTCGCGCTAGGTTCCTACTTCGGGCACGACCCAGATTTATTGGCGCTGCTCGACATCCGCGCCACGACGGCAATGAGCGACCAAGCGCTGCTCGATTGCGACGGTTGCACCTTGCGGCAGGCCGCCCAAACCGAGCACGGCCACCATCACAGCCATCATCATGGCCACCATCACGACCATGGCGTGGCGCAGAATCACGACCACGATCACGACCATTCGCAGCACGCCTTCGCTTCGTCACCGGACTCGACGCCGGGCGCCAATCCCCCTCACCATCCCTGAGCCGCTATGAATAACGTCATCACCGAGCAACTGACCGCCGCCGGTCAAGCCATCGAACACGAATCCTTTGCCGTGATCGATGCCGAAGTTGAGTCGCATAGCTACAGCGCTGAGCAATGGCCCATCGTCCGCCGCATGATTCACGCCACGGCTGATTTCGAATTCAACGGTCTCACCGCCTTTCATCCCCAAGCTGTGGCTGCCGGACGGGCGGCGGTGCTTAAGGGTG
>JACSSB010000008.1 GCA_014879435.1 Phycisphaerales bacterium | reverse complement strand
AGCCCTGGGCGATTCGGTGATCACTGGTCCTACCCTGACCAATGTCAACGATTTTCGCGCTATCTTGATTGGGGAGGAGGCCGTGTAAGTGCATGGTCTGCAAGCGACTGGTTCGGCTTGTTTCCTCCATTCAGAACAAGATTTCTAAGGAGATTTTTGAGCACGCAACAAGCATTTCGATGTCTCGCTGGCGCTGCTCACCCACGCGGCGGCCGCTGCTGCATTGGGTGAAATCACCGCGATTGACACTCATTGGATCTGGCAGGAAGGCCAGGAGCATCTGACCGTGAAGCCGTTGCAGATCGTCGGCGGATTCGTGCAGATGCCGGAGCTTCCCGGTCTGGGCATCACGCCCGACATGGAGCGCATCCGCCAAGCCCACGCGCTGTACCAGAAGGTTGGTTCCGGTGCGCGGGATGACGCCATGGCCATGCAGTATCTGGTGCCGGGCTGGAAATATGATCCGAAACGTCCCAGCTTGGGCGGTTGAGCGGATGAGAGCCAAATCAGTAGAGGTCCGCATCCATCCAACGGCTGATCCATACCATGGCTGGATCTGAGAACCCCTAACAATAATTCAAGGCGGTTAGCCCAATGACATGATTGGGGATCATCCGCCGCACAATTCTGGAGGAAAAATTTGTGAAAACCGCAATCCGACTGACCCTGATCGCCGCCGCGCTCAGCCTGACCAGTACTGCTTTTGCATCGGACCCCGCCAAATGGCCGACTAAACCGGTGCAGGTCATCGTGCCGGCTGGAGCGGGTGGAGATACCGATTTCAACGCCCGTACCATGGCGCGTTACTTTACCGAAATCACCGGTAAACCGATGGTGATTACCAACATCAACGGCGGTGGCGGCACCATCGCCATGGCTCAGGTCAAGAACGGTGCTCCAGACGGCAGCATCCTGTTATTCGGTCATACCGGCCAATTGATCGTCAACGAAGTTTCTGGCCTAGTCGATTACAGTTTTGAGCAGGGTTTTGATGTTGCCTGTATTCCGGCTGTAGATAAGGGCATCGTGTTGGTTTCTGGTAAGGAATCTGGTCTCAAGACGGTTACCGAGGTGGTGGAAAAAGCCAAAGCAGCGCCCAACACCGTTGTTTATGGCACTGAACTTGGCGGTTATTCGCATTTGCAGGGGTTGATGTTCCAACGGCGTGCAGGTATTGAGCTGAAAATGGTCGATACCGGTTCGGCTTCGGACAAGATCACCTCACTGCTGGGCGGGCGGATCGCCTTGTCATCCATCACCTACGGTGCGGTCCAGGATTACGTCAAAACGGGCGATTTGAATGCCGTCGCTCAATACAGCGCTGAACCTAATCCCTTGCTGGGTGATATCAAGACCTTCAAGGAACAAGGCGTGAAGTTCGATATGGAAAAGCCCTACATCATCGCTTTTCCCAAGGGCACCAGCCCGATCATCATCAAGAAAATGGCTGATGTGATGAAGCAGATCACTGAAAAGCCAGACTATGCCAAGGCGCTCGAACAGAGCTTCAAGCAACCCGTGACCTATTACGGTACCGAGGAAGCCATCAAGCTGCTGACTCAGATCCGCACTGAATTCATGGAATACAAGGACTTGTTGCACCAGAGCGACAAAAAATAAATAAATAAATTTCCGCTGGGCGGTGCGGTCGAGTAAGAAAGGCCGCGCCGCCTGCTAGCGGTAATCCTTATTGAGGAGGAGATTGCATGATCACGATCAAAATGCGGGAGTACGCGCTGGGTGTCATCATGCTGGCTGCGGCAATTGCCTATTTGTGGGCGACCAGCCAGGTTCCACGCAAGCAGTTTATCGATGCGGCGTTCGTACCCTATGTCCTCGGCATC
>JACSSB010000010.1 GCA_014879435.1 Phycisphaerales bacterium | reverse complement strand
CAATCGGCGGATTTTTTCGGCGGTTGGGGTCAATTCCTTCACGCCAACCAGTTGATCCACCGCCTTGGCCGCCGCCAGATGATGGCTGACCGGACAAATACCGCACAGCCGCTGCACCACCACCGGCACTTCCCAATAGGGCCGACCCTGGATGAATTTCTCGAAGCCACGAAATTCGACGATGTGCAGTCGTGCCTGACGGATACGATGGTTCCGGTCTGTCAACAGCGTGACCTTGCCATGTCCCTCGACGCGACTGAGCGGGTCGATGGCGATTCGACACAGCATTTCCGGCCGGGCGGCCGTTTCCAGATCGCTCATGGCACGCCTCATTCAATCGTAGTGAATTTGGGTATAGGACAACGCAACCGCATGGCCGGACAGCAACTGGCTGATAAAGGTCCAGATGGCATCTGCCGACGGCGGACACCCTGGTAAGAAATAGTCAATCTTGACGATTTCATGCAGTGGGTGCACTTGGTCGAGCAGCAGCGGAATTTCTGGATCATTGGGAATCTGGGGATGGATCAGGCCGATCCCGCGCAAATAGGATTCTTCCAGACAATCCTTGAGTGAAAACTGATTGCGCATCGCCGGGATACCGCCATTCAGGGCACAGGCACCGATGGCGACCAGCGCCTTGCAACGCGCACGGAATTCCATCAACACATGCACATTCTCGGCGTTGCAGACGCCGCCCTCGATCAAACCGATGTCGCACTCGCCCAACGCCTTGATATCGGTCAATGGGCTGCGATCCAGCTCCACCCGTCCCACCAGATCGAACAAATGCTCGTCCAGATCCAGCAGCGACATATGACAACCAAAACAGCCCGCCAGCGAACAAGTGGCGACTTTCAGACGCGGCTCAATCATGGCGGCGCCCTCCTCGGCTTTCCGGTAACTGCGCCACATCACCCACCACACTGATCGGCTTATGATCGTACAAACGCTGACCGATAGGCGTCTCGTAACCTCGGTGCTTGACCAGAATCGTTCCAGTCGGACAGACCTGAGCGGCCTTATCGTGAATGCTAAAAGTGGTCGCCCCCAACTGCCCCGAAGGGGTATTGATCACCAGCCGCGCTTGCAGGCCACGCCCGCGCACCGCGAATACATTTTTTCCGTCCACATCGCGACTGGCCCGCACGCATAACTCGCACAAGATGCAGCGGTTGAAGTCGATGACTGCCTCGGGATGGGAAGCATCCACCGGTCGATGCGGATAAAAATGCTTGTAGTGCGGCGTCAACATGCCCAGGTAATAGGCCACTGCCTGCAACTGGCAAGCTCCACTCTTTTCGCAAGCCGGACACACATGATTCCCTTCGACGAACAACATTTGCAAAATCCCACGGCGAATTTCGCGCAGCTCCTCGATTTCGCTCTCCACCTGCAGTCCCGCCGCTGCTGGCGTGGTGCAGGCTGATTGCACCCGGCCGTTGACCTTGACCAGACAGATCCGGCAACTGCCATGCGGGGTGAACTCTGGATTGAAGCACAGATGCGGGATATAAACGCCCGCGTCCAAGGCCGCCGCCATCAGCGTCTGACCGTCCTGGAACGGTATCTGCCGTCCGTCCAGGGCAAAATGCGCTTGCTCGCTCATGGCATCGCTCCCAGCGGCAGATCCTGCCCGTTCAGATAAGCGCCCGGATCGCGGCGACCGGTCAATTGCCGGGCCTCCTCCAGCGCTGCATTCAAGTCGAAAGCCGGTTCATAGGCGGTGGAACGCAGCCGCCGCTCGTAGGATTCTGGAAACTCGTTCAAGCTGTCGAGCACCGGATTGGGTGCGGTCTGGCCCAAACCGCAATGACAGCCCAGTTGCATGATCCGCCCCAACTTGCGC
>JACSSB010000249.1 GCA_014879435.1 Phycisphaerales bacterium | reverse complement strand
GGGGTGGTCTTCTTCATCGGACTGGTGGTCTACATCTATAGCTTCTTCGCCAAGGACAAACCGCAAACCGCCGAAGTGGGCGCGGCCCAACCGGCCACAACCTAAGCTTCTGACCCCTCACTTCCGCTCTTAGGTTGTGTGGTATTTACCGTCATCCCCGCGCAGGCGGGGATCCAGATAGACAGCACAGGTACTGGATTCCTGCATTCGCGGGAATGACGATGGAGTGTATAGTGCTCCACCACTTCCCCAACCCAAAGACGGTTGCTATAGCCCTCCCCTGAGTGGGAGGGCATCGTCATAACGCCACACTCTCCCATACAAACCTTGGATATTCCCTACTACGAACCTTTCGGCGACGAATGTTCGGTCTTCGAGTCGGCTTGGCGCAATCATTTGCCGTTGCTGATCAAAGGCCCGACCGGTTGCGGCAAAACTCGCTTCGTCGTCCATATGGCGGCACGGTTGGGCTTGCCGCTGCATACCGTTGCCTGCCACGATGATTTGTCGGCCGCCGATCTGGTCGGACGGCATCTGCTGCAGGATGGTGCTACGCTCTGGTGCGATGGACCGCTGACCCGTGCAGTGCGCGAGGGCGGTATCTGCTATCTCGATGAAGTAGTGGAAGCTCGCAAAGACACCACGGTAGTGCTGCATCCCTTGGCCGATGACCGACGCGCACTGCCTATTGAGCGCACGGGCGAAATGCTGACCGCACCTCCCTCATTCATGCTGGTAGTCTCCTACAACCCCGGCTACCAAAATTTGCTCAAAAGCTTGAAGCCCTCCACTCGCCAACGCTTCATCGCCTTGCGTTTTGACTTTCCCAGCTCCGAACGGGAACAGGCCATCCTCATCGGCGAGACCGGTTGTGATACCGCTACCGCTGTGCAATTGGTCGAGCTGGGCCGTACCTTTCGCACCCTGGGCGAACACGACCTGGACGAAGTACCCAGCACCCGGCTACTGGTATACGCCGCTCAACTGATTCGCAGCGGCATGGATCGCATCACCGCCTGCCGGGTTGCACTGGTGGAAGCGCTGACCGACGATCCGCAAACCGCCGCCGCATTGTTGGAAGTCGTACATGCCCGCTTTGCCTGAAACGGATTGGCCATGACCCACTTCCAACGCCAGCGCATCCTGATTCAGGGAAGTTTCTTTATCCTGTTCCTGTTTGCACCGATCTTCGATTTGCTGCGCTTCGATCTGACGCAAGGCCATCTGATCGTGTTTGGTCAGCCGTGGACGCTCGGTCTGGATGATTATCTGGCCGGTCGTATCAGCACGCATCAAATGGCGCTCAACATCCTGTTACGAGTGATCGCGCCGCTGTTGCTGCTGGCCGCTACCGTACTCGGCATCGCTTGGCGCTGGGGTCGGCTGTACTGCGGTTGGTTGTGCCCACATTTTTCGGTGGTGGAAACCATCAACCAACTGGTACGCAAGGCCAGCGGTAAGCAGAGCATCTGGGATAAAAAACCAGGGCCACCCTGGCATCCCGACGGCACGCCAGCACCTACTGATGCGCGTTACTGGGCATTGGCAATACCCTTGGCGCTCGCCTTTGCTTTCCTGTGGGCGGTGGCGCTGCTGAGTTACTTGCTCCCCCCCGCAGAGGTTTACGGCAATCTGTTCCAGCTGACCCCGACCCGTAATCAGGCGCTATTCATCGGCGCCGCGACCACCCTGTTATTCATCGAATTCACTCTGGCTCGCCATCTGTTCTGCCGTTACGGCTGCGCGGTGGGCATGTTTCAAAGTCTGGCCTGGATGAGCAATCGCCGTGCGATGGTGGTGGGTTATACGCGGGAACGCGCCCGCGCCTGCACCGATTGCCCCTCGTTTTGC
>JACSSB010000369.1 GCA_014879435.1 Phycisphaerales bacterium | reverse complement strand
ATGACCCGCGATGTATTTCTGGAAAGCGCTTTCTTCGCGCCGACTTGCATTGCTGGTCGTGCCCGGCGCTATGGTTTGCAAACCGATGCTTCCCATCGCTTCGAACGTGGGGTCGATCCGCAGCTGCAGCGCCGTGCTATCGAGCGCGCCACGCGCCTCTTGCTGGATATCACCGGCGGCCAGCCGGGGCCGGTGGTCGAAGCGGTCGCGGCCGAGCATCTGCCGACCGAGCCGAGCATTCGGTTGCGGGCAGATCGGGTGCATCGGTTACTGGGTTTGGCGATCCCCACCACCGAAATCGAAGCCATCTTGCGGCGGTTGGGAATGCAGGTGACGGTCGAGGCTGATCACTGGCAGGTTATTCCGCCTAGCAGTCGTTTCGATATTCGCTTGGAGGAGGATCTGATCGAGGAAGTGGCGCGGATCTATGGCTATGAGCAATTGCCAAGTAACCGACCCCTGACTCGATTAGCGATGTCGCCGCAACCAGAGCGCCAGATTGGTTTGGCCGCATTTAAAGCGGCGTTGGTGCAGCGCGGTTTTCAGGAAGCGATCACCTACAGCTTCGTCGATCCGGCATTCCAGGCAGTAATCGATCCAGAGCGAACGCCGCTGCGATTGAGTAATCCAATTTCTGCCGACTTGGCGGTCATGCGCACCAGTCTATGGCCCGGTCTACTCAAGGCATTAATTCATAATCAAAAGCGTCAGCAGCCTCGGGTACGGCTGTTCGAGCATGGCCTGACCTTCGTTCCAGATAGCGAGGGTCTGCGCCAGGAGCCGTATCTGGGTGGGGTGCTAGCAGGTAGCGCCCTACCGGAACAATGGGGGGTGCCGGTTCGACTGGCAGATTTTTTCGATCTCAAGGGTGATGTGGAAGCGCTTCTGGCTTTGACTGGAGAGCTGGAGTCCTTTAGCTTCGTGGCCGCTCCTCATCCGGCGCTACATTCGGGCCAGAGTGCACGTATCGAGCGCATGGGTACGGTAGTAGGTTGGTTGGGTACGCTGCATCCACGGGTGGCGCGGGAGCTGGATGTGGAGGGTGATGCCTTCCTGTTCGAGCTGAGCCTCGCTGGATTGCAGGTGGCACGGTTGCCGACGTTTCATGAATTATCCCGCTTTCCGGCCAGTCGTCGTGATATCGCCATTGTGGTGGATCAGGCGGTCACGGCCCAGGCTATTCGGGATTGCATACGCCAGAGCGGTGGAGAATTATTGCGCGATATCCTGCTTTTCGATGTCTATCGGGGTTCTGGAATCCCAAAAGACCGGAAAAGTTTGGCTTTAGGATTGATTTTACAGGATTTCTCGCGCAATCTTACCGATAGCATGGTCGAGGAGGCCGTATCCGGCATCATCGCTGGACTGGCGGAACAGTTTGGCGCAACGCTTAGGGTTTAGGAGCATGGCACTAACAAAAGCCGACATGGCTGAACGTTTATTCGAAGAACTGGGCATTAACAAGCGTGAAGCCAAGGATTTGGTGGAGATCTTTTTTGAGGAGATCCGCAGCGCCCTAGAACGAGGGCGGCAGGTGAAATTGTCCGGATTCGGCAATTTTGATCTGCGTGATAAGAATCAGCGCCCAGGCCGTAACCCCAAAACGGGCGAAGAGATCCCCATCACTGCACGACGGGTGGTGACCTTTCGACCCGGACAGAAGCTCAAGGCACGGGTGGATGCCTTTAAGGGAGAGGTGCAATAACGGTCACGACGAAGCGCTTGGCAAGCCGCAAGGATTGCATTAAGATTCGCAATCCTCGCGGATGGGCCATCCTCCGCAAATCGGGGCGTAGCGCAGCCTGGTAGCGCACCTGCATGGGGTGCAGGTGGTCGGAGGTTCAAATCCTCTCG
>JACSSB010000220.1 GCA_014879435.1 Phycisphaerales bacterium | reverse complement strand
GAGTTATGCCCCAGCAGGGGCGTGATTCCCGGTGGCACGGCTGTAGTCGGGTCGCCCGGCTGCTAACCAGTCCTGAAAAGCCGTTTCCGTTCCCACATCGCGGCCCAGTTCGCAGGATTTCAAATAGCGGTGGTGCAGTACCGCACAGTAAGCCTGAATAGGATCGTGAATGTCGGTCATCGCCCGCAACCGCGCCAACATCGGCTCGAAAATGCCGACACGCCACTGCACGGCGGCTACTTCCTTGCCGGTAATAGTGCGGGCGCCGGCCTGATACTGGTAATAGTGAAGATCCGAAAGCACTTGTCGGGCCTGACGCTCCATGGCTTCGATGCCCGTCAAGCGATGGAGTCTGGCTGAATGGAAATTGCGGCCACCCACTTTGACTTTCATCCGCAAGCGCCGTCCGCCATCGGCCGGGATGAGATCCACTTCATCGACATCGAAACCCAGCTCATTGATTCGCTGAATTTTATCCGTGATCTTAAAACCTTCTTCCGGCACGATCAGCATGGTTTCGGTCAATTCTCGCCACAGATTCCGATAGCGTTCCGCAATATCTTCGCCCAGCATCAGATCGGCTTCGTCGATGGACAGATCGCGAGCAGCGGCAATGTCGGCCATGCCACCAGCGACATTCATGATCATGATTTCCAGATCTTCCTCACGCTGGCCATCGGATAGCATTTCGCGCAATACCGAGGTTTCGGCATCGATCATGATCGGCTCGATGGACTCAGCATCGTAGCGATAGAGGACGTTGGCCAGTGAGCAATCCCCCCAAAAACAGCCTGCCAGATGCAGCTCCACCAGCAAACCGGCAAAAGCATCGAGCATCTGTTCGCGGCTGGTGCCAAAGCCATGCTCCTGTAACAGTTCCTGATAGGAAAAAGAATGTTCCAGATAACGGGTGATGATGGCAGCCGAGCGTTCGGCACCTGGATCGGGATAGCGATTTTCAACGATACCGACCGGAATGGCGGTAGTCACATCCCGAGTTTCCAGTGCCCGTAATACTTCGTAATCCTGACGGGCGGCGGCACTGGGCAATTCCTTGATCACATAGATACCTTGCTCGTAAGGCACGAAACGTACTTCATGCCGAGAAGGCCCACGTGGAAGATTGGCGAAACGCTCATCGGGCCATTCGACGATCGATTGTGTCCACGGCAAATCCAGAAAATCTGGATGTCCGGGTCGAACCTTGAGAGCGAACAATGGATTCATATAGCGCACCGACCGTTAGCACCAAAACAGTGCCGTTTTACACTCCAAGCCGCTTCACCGATCCAGATACCGCATTGCGGTGAAGTACACGATCTCCTTCTTGCAATCAGGAGGCCAGTATCGTTTCGATGGCCTGAAGTTCTTCGGTCTGAAATGACAGCTTCTGCAAAGCGGCCACACCATCTTCGATCTGCCCCACTCGGCTGGCACCAATCAGGGCAGAGGTGACTCCTGCATGGCGTAGCACCCAACTCAAAGCCATCTGTGCCAGGGTTTGCCCTCGTTGCTGGGCCACGCTATTTAGCTTTCGTGCCTTTGCGACTCTTTCCGGGGTGATGTCACCGGTTTGCAGGAAACCGTGTGCCTTCGCTGCCCGTGAATCGTTGGGTAAACCATCGAGGTACTTCGTGGTGAGTAAGCCTTGCGCTAGAGGAGAGAAAACGATGCAGCCGATCTTTTCTGTGGTGAGCACATCGAGTAAATCTCGCTCGATCCAGCGATCAAACATGTTGTAGAGCGGCTGGTGAATCAGGCAAGGCGTGCCCAATTCACGCAGTAATCGTGCAGCCTGCCGCGTCTGTTCTGCGGAGTAGGATGAGATACCGACATAAAGGGCTTTGCCTTGTCGGACGACCTGATCCAAGGCGGCCATCGTCTCTTCCAAAGGCGTGTCGGGATCAGGACGATGATGATAGAAGATATCGACGTAATCCAATCCCATCCGTTTTAAGCTTTGGTCGAGACTGGCGATCAGATATTTGCGCGATCCCCATTCGCCGTAAGGGCCCGGCCACATCCAGTGGCCGGCCTTGGTGGAAATAATCAATTCATCCCGATAATTTTTCAGATCTGTTTGCAGGATGCGACCGAAGGTTTCTTCCGCTGCTCCCGGCGGTGGGCCGTAATTATTGGCCAGATCGAAATGGGTGATACCCAAATCGAAGGCACGCAAGATCATATTTCTTGCATTGGTGAGGGTATCGACCTCACCAAAGTTGTGCCACAGCCCTAGAGAAATAGCGGGTAACCGTAGGCCACTGTACCCACAGCGATTGTAGGTCATTCGGTCGTAGCGGGTACTGACAGGCGTTGTGCGCATGGCATTTTCCGGCAGTGATCTGAAATCATATCGCCGTGGTTACCAACCACCACGGAATTTAACGTGACGTAATTGATCTTCCAGTGCTTTCAAGTTGCTCGCTGCTGTCCCTTGCCCTTGCAGCACATTATGTACCGCATCCCAAAAGTAGGTCGTTACTGCCATGTAATCGGTACCGGTCTGAGGGACAGGACGGGCTACCGCGCTCTCCATAGCGGGCCGCATCGTGGCTAAGAACGGAACAGCCGCCAGGATTTCAGGATCTTCATACAGGCGCATGATGGTCGGCGGGTAGGCACCCCCGATGGCGCGCTGTTTCTGGACAGCTTCGCTGGTTAGATAGCGTACCAGATCGGCTGCCACCTCCGGGTTTTTGGAGTACTTGGAGACGGCCAGTTGCCAGCCGCCCAAGACACTGGCGGAAATACCTTTGACTCCGCCCCGAGGGAGTGGCAGCGCACCGACCTTAGCCGCCACCGGGCTATCCTTGGCGTTGAGCATGGCCCATGCATAGGGCCAGTTGCGCATGAATACGGCGTTGCCTGACTGAAACATCTGGCGCGCATCTTCCTCGTTAAAGGAAGTTACCTGTGGCGGTGCGACCGTATTGACCCAACTTGCTGCACGGGCAATCGCCATGTTCGCCTGAGGGTTGTCGATGGTGATGGCACCCTCTTTATCGACCACCGTACCGCCATCATAAGCGGCGATCCATTCCAGCGCATTACAGCTCAATCCTTCGTAGGCGGCGCCCTGGAAGACATAGCCCCACATCTCCGATTGGCCTGCCTTACGCTCCTGAGTTTGGATATACAGTGCGATATCGATCAATTCCGACCAGTCTTGCGGGACAGACAGTCCATATTTTTCCAGCAGATCTTTGCGGTAATACATCAGGCCCACATCGGTGAACCAGGGCATGCCCACCAAACGGCCATCGACGGTATTGTTCGCCACAATAGCCGGGAAGTTCTGCTCGATGTCGGTTTGGCTGATGTACTGCTTCAGATCGACGAGATGCTTGGCCAGCAAGCCGGTCCAGATGATATCGATCTGGTACACATCAATGCGGCTATCACCTTGTCCCAGATCGAATAAATACTGAAAAAAGCGCTCATTGGTTCTTTGTGGAGGGGTAGCCAACGTGACATGGTGGCCCGTCTCCTTGGCCCAAGCGCTGGTAGCCTGCTCGCAAAATTCCCGCTCTCGACCGACCGTACCACAGGAAATGGTCAGATCGACCGCCGCAGCGGGGAGTGAGACTGCCAGCAGCGCGCCCAAAAATAAAGCCGATAGGGTTGCGTGCATCATCATAGCGCGTCCATGAATGGGGTAATTGATTCGGGGACGATCCACGGTCGGATCCAATCCGGTTATTGAATGATGGGCTGAGTCTCGGCAGCAGCTCCGATCAGTCGTTTGAAGGCCCGCCCTTTTTCATTGAACAGGTGGCAGTGGTGAGCCGCTAAGCCGAGTGTGAGCCGATCACCCATTTTGGCTCGGGCATCGCCTTCCTGACGCAGAATGACCGGGTTTTCGACCCCCTGAACTTGGGTGTAGATGAAGGTGGATTCACCCAAATGCTCAAGGTAGGAGACCTCAGCGCGAATCGTGTTATCGGCATTATCGGTGCTGGTCCCCAGCGTGACATGTTCAGGGCGAATACCCAAGGTCACCGCATCGCCGGGTTTTGCAGACGTGGCATCGACCTCAGCACGTATCGTCGAACCATCTGGTAGGGTTACGGTGGCGTAAGTTGGCTCGATCTTGGCCAAGCGGCAAGACAGGAAATTCATCTTGGGCGAGCCGATAAAGCCAGCGACAAACAGATTTACTGGATGGTGATAGAGTTCCAGCGGTGGCCCAATCTGGGCAATGCTGCCATCTTCCAGCATGGCCTTACCGGCATTCAGTAACACGATCTTGTTGGCCAGGGTCATGGCTTCCACTTGATCGTGCGTGACGTAGATCATGCTGGCACCCAGATCATGATGCAGCTTGGAAATCTCGATCCGGGTTTGTACGCGCAGCGCCGCATCCAGATTGGACAGCGGCTCATCAAATAGGAAGACACCCGGTTTGCGCACGATGGCCCGACCGATGGCCACACGCTGGCGCTGTCCGCCGGACAATTCCTTCGGCAAGCGCTCCAGCAGATGCTCGATTTGCAGGATCTTCGCCGCCCAGCGTACACGCTCATTGATTTCGTCGTTACTTTGCTGTTTGGCAAGCTTCAGACCAAACGCCATATTGTCGAAAATCGTCATATGCGGGTACAGGGCATAGGATTGAAACACCATAGCCACGCCGCGCTGTGAAGGGGGTAGGGTGTTGACTTTCTTGCCGCCGATCATCAGGTCGCCGGAGGTGATATCCTCCAGTCCGGCGACCAAGCGCAGCAGGGTGGACTTGCCGCAACCCGAAGGACCGACGAAAACGGCAAACTCGCCTTCCTCAATATCGAGATCAACGCGCTCAATGACTCGCACGTCCTTGAAGGACTTGTAAACATTGCGCATGCGAATATCCGCCATCGTGAATCACTCCCAAATAAGGTGATTGTGAATTATTTCTTGTAGGGGTTCCGCTTGTTGACGATTGGGCTGGAGCCTTTCAGGTTTTGGCCTAAAACCCATTCGTGGTTTCCAAGTCGGTTGAACAACATTTCGCGGGAAAAAGGAGCTTGCATTCCCTCGTCAAACGCCATCCTGTCACTCATAAAGAGGCTGGGTACGCTCATCCTTTCACTGCGCCCGCCGTCAGGCCGGATACGATGCGCCGCTGGAAGATCAGTACCAGCACCAGCACCGGCAAGGTGACGATCACTGAAGCCGCCATGATATTGCCCCAAGGCAACTCATACTGGCTGGCGCCACTGATCAGTGCGATGGCGACTGGTACCGTGCGCTGATCATTGGTCAGGGTGAAGGTCAGGGCAAACAGGAATTCATTCCAAGCGGCGATAAAGGCCAGCAAGCCCGTGGTGACCAGTGCTGGCCACATCAGCGGCAAGAATACCTTGAAGATAATCTCCCAGGGACCAGCGCCGTCCATGATGGCCGCTTCCTCCAATTCCTTGGGCAGATCACGCATGAAGGTCGTCAGTACCCACACGGTGAACGGCAGGGTAAAGATCATGTAGGAGATCACTAGGCCCAGTAGGTTGTTATACAACCCAAAGCCCCGAATCAACTCGAACATGCCGGACAATACCGCGACCTGTGGAAACATCGACACGCCCAGTACGGTGAGCAGCAGAAAACCACGCCCACGAAATTGTACCCGCCCGAGAGCAAACGCCGCCGTTACGCCAAAGAACAACGACAGTGCGACGACAGAAAAGGATACTAGTACGGAATTCAGCAGGTTATACGCGAATGGCTGTTCGCGAAATACCGATACATAGTTACCCCAGTTCCAGGTCATGGGGAAGTAATTCACGCTAAATAGCTCAGAACCCGCTTTCAGCGAGGTCACGATGGCGTAGTAAAACGGGAATACCGCATACAAAATAATGACCGCCACCAGCAGATAAAACCCGATCAAACCAAGAAGCCGTTTCATCGCTTATCTCCCTTCAAAACGAACGCGGCCGAAGGTGATGTACAGCACAGTGCACAAGGCCACAGTCAGGAACAGCAAGGTTGAAGCTGCTGAGCCGTAGCCCACTGCTTGGAAATCCACCAGTTGTTGGCGGGCGTAAACGGACATCGACATGGTGTCTCGGCTGTTGGAAGTCAGCACGTAGATCAGGTCGAAGATGCGCAAGGCATCCAGTAAGCGGAAAATGACCGCCACCATCAGTGCAGGCTTGATCAGCGGTAGGGTGACCTTGAAAAATACCTTGACGGGATGAATACCATCGACGCGGGCGGCCTCGTAGCAATCCGTAGGCAGCATCTGCAAGGCGGCTAGGATCAGCAGCGCCATGAACGGGGTAGTTTTCCACACGTCAACCATGATGACCGCGACCATCGCCAGGTCAGGGCTGGCCGTCCATGCCAAGGGTGCGGAAATCAATCCCAAACCGAGCAGCATGTGATTGAGGATGCCGAACTGGTCGTGCATCATCCAGCCCCACATCTTGGCGGACACAATAGTCGGGATCGCCCAGGGAATCAGCACCGCCGCTCGGACCAAGCTCCGTCCCTTGAACGTGGCGTTGAGCACCAGGGCAACAATCAACCCCAAAGCGGTTTCTATGGACACGGAGATGATCGAAAATTTCATGGTGTTCCAGACTGCATTCCACCATTCAGCATCGGCCAGTACGCCGTACCATTCGCCGTCAATGCGGGTGAGGTAATTTTCAAAACCGATGAACTTGGCGCTACCCAGATCGGATAGATTGGCATCGGTAAAACTGAACCAGATGGTGCGGAACAGTGGCCAGCCGGCCACCAGCGCCAACAGAATCAACATGGGCGCCAGAAACAGCCACGCTGCTCGTACGCGGCTGCGAGTGAGCTGGGACTGTTGTGCTTTGGTTAGGTTGCCGGCCACGCCTGCTAAGCGGTCGTCGGCGATTTCGGCTTCTGCGGTAGCCATCTTGACCCTCTCGTAAAGCTATGAAGGAAGCACCATTGAACGGCGGCGGCAACGGTCACGCCGCCGCCGTCGGGCTATTATTGTGGTCCTAGATTCACCACTGGCGTCCGCCACGGCTCATCCGCTTCAGCGAGCTGGCTAGTTTCGCTAGGTTGGCATCGGCCTTGGCGCTGCCGGATAACACTTCATGCACGGCATTCCAGAACTCGTTGCTGACTTGGTTGTACTTGGTGCCTGTGGCGGTGGATGGGCGTGCTATGGCATTGACGAAGGTGTCATACAACTCGCCCATGAACGGTGCAGCTTTCAAGACTTCGGGATCTTTGTAGAGTGCTTCGATGGTGGGATTGAAAGCCCCCTGGATAGCGCGACGCTTCTGCTCTTCGCTACTGGTCAAATACATGACTAGATCGGTGGCCAATTCCTTATTTTTCGAATACTTGGATACAGCAAGCTGCCAACCACCGAGGGTAGCGGCATAACGGCCATCCGCACCACCCTTGGGTAAGACGCTGACGCCAACTTTGTCCTTAATCGCGCTTTCGGGGCCCTGCGCCAGCGACCAGACATACGGCCAATTGCGCATGAATACGGCGTTACCAGACTGGAATACGCCGCGGGCTTCCTCTTCGGTATAGTTCAGCACGCCTTCGGGCGAGATGGTCTTGACCCAACCGGCGGCGGCAGTGATGGCGGTGGCGGCTTGAGGGTTGTCGATCGTGACCTTGCCTTTTTCATCGACGATAGTACCGCCGTTATAGCTGGCCACCCATTCCATGGCGTTGCAGGTCAGTCCCTCATAAGCCCGACCCTGCCAGACGAATCCCCACATCTTATCGTTGCCTGCAGCCCGCTCACCGTCCTGGATCTTTTTGGCGATATCGGTCAATTCCTGCCAGGTCTGGGGGGGTTGTACATTGTATTTGGCCAGCAAATCCTTGCGGTAGTAGAGCAGGCCAGCATCGGTGAACCAGGGCATGGCGACCAGCTTGCCGTCCACTGTGTTGTTCTTGACGATAGCGGGGAAGTAGTTGTTTAGGACATCCTTGGCTTGAGCGCTGAGGTCGATGAAATGATTACTCAAAATACCAGGCCAGACGATGTCGATCTGAAAGACATCCACATCAGCGGCACCCGCCGCTAGCAATTGCTGGTACAGCGCCAAGCGCTCCGTAGCCGAGTTGGGTGTCGAAATGAGATTGATTTGGTTCCCGGTTTTCTTCGCCCAGGCTTCGGCGCCGGTCTTACAAAGTTCCAGCTCCTGCCCGACTGCACCACAGGAAATCGCGAGAGTTGCGGCATGGGCTACATTGGCACCGACCAGTGCCGCGCCGAATGCCATGGCAACGGAGAGAGTGGCAAGTTTATATGTTTTCACGGGTTACTCCTCACAATGGCTTACGGGTCACAACAGGGTGTTATCGCGTAAGTCTTTAGCTTTCATGGATTTTGTTATCAATATAAGCCACTTAACGATGTAACGTTGGCCAATCATTTCCTCCATAATCATTATGGCTGTTATTTGGGTTTTATCATCAAATCCTCCAAAAATTTCGAGCACTGTCTGTTGAAATTCAGCACAGGCGGTAGATTGAGATTTCTCAAGAATGCGGGGCTGGCCAGTAGAAACCTTCCCCGGCATCTACCAGATATAGAGATCATATTGGGACGGCAAAGCTGCTTTTTGGGGCTCAGTGCTAGAGGTCGGCGGCTTGCCCACCGTGAGTTATGGATTTCGCAGCGGTTATTGCCAAGACGCCAGATCGGTGAGGGCCGGATCGTGGAGCACGCATAGCGTACCGATCCTCGGAAAGTGATGAGCCGATTGGTCATCGCGTTCAGTCCGCCTTAGCGGTTGCTCTGATCGTTCTGGTTGTCGGACGGAATCTTGATGCCGGGATTTTTGATGAAGACATTTTGGCAGCCCTTGATCCTGTCAATCACGGCCGTGATCGGCGTGAATCGCCTCGGTGATCCCGAAGGCTTATTTAATTGTAAGTGATGTCACCATTATAGGTTTGGTGACTTGGTAGTAATAGGTTATCTCTTCGATTTAGGTAAGTGGAAGAACATAACCTAACGGTTTCATCTGCCTGTGTTAGATTCGAATCAGTCGATCCAGACCAAGACAACCTATTATCTTCAGGCTTTTTCAGGAGCATCAATGCCACGTGGTGATCCATCACGACCCACTTTAGCCTCGATACCCTCCTTTATGTATGTCGTGGATTACTTCGTTCGGAACTTGAGCCTTCGATAGGTTTGCGTCCTCCACCGCCTTCCCTTAACTTTCCATAATATAATGTAAGAGAATCTCGACTATAGCTAAAGCCAAAACACAATGGAGGCTATCATCCCATTAGGTGTGAGATACGGCAAGGGTCTCCATCAATATGTGTTTGTGTTTGTGTTTGCGGGCAGTGACGAAAGGAAGGCCAAGCGGAAGCAACGTATTATTTTCGGATGTCAAGAGATAGTGTCATTACTATTGGAGTAACTCGCCGCATGCGCTGTCCTACCTGCCAAAATATGCACTCTGCCCCCTTCTGAACAAATCATCAATAAGCCGCATACATATCATGCATTTCTAGCTCTTGACCGACATCGCCATGTGAGCTTCTTTCAATGCTGCATCAGTTAAAAATCATGAAATAGAATTATTTCATTGAGATCATTAGGAATTTAGTTTTTAAAATCAAGCTTGAGGGATATTAAAGAGAATGAGTTGCCAACTGCTCTTTCGTGACGACGCCTATCTAAAATCCTGCCGCGCACAGGTAACCGCTGTATCCGAACAAGGTATCGAGCTGGATCGTACTGTGTTTTATCCACGCGGCGGTGGACAGGCGGGCGACTCTGGTGAGTTACACCGAGTCGATGGTGTGATCGTGCGTGTGATCGACACGCGCCACGGTGAAGCACCGGACAGTGTGCTGCATCTACCTGAACCGAATGCGCCCACACTAGCGGTAGGTGATACGGTAACAGCGACACTCGACTGGGAACGCCGCTACGCACATATGCGGATTCATACCGCCCTGCATGTACTGTCCTGTGTGGTCGTAGCGCCGGTTACTGGTGGCAATATCGCCGCTGACAAGGGTCGGTTGGATTTCGATATCGACATGAGTTTGTTGGACGCTGAACGTATCGAACAAGAAGCCAATGCGCTGATTGAACGTGCTGTGACCACAGAAACGGTCTGGATCACCGATGCCGAGCTGGATGCTCAGCCCGAATTGGTCAAAACCATGAGCGTGCAACCGCCGCGCGGTGCGGGTCGGGTACGCCTGCTCAAAATTCCTGGCATCGACTTACAACCTTGTGGTGGTACTCACGTTCGTAATCTTGCCGAAATCGGCCGGATCAAAGTATTGCGTATCCGTAGCGAGGGTAAGCGCAATAAGCGTGTCGAAATCGGCCTTGTCTAGGAGCTGAAATCCTCGCATCCACGAGGTATTCGCACAATACTCAGCTTGTACCCAGAGTAGGTTTGTCTGGCACAAGCGAGGGCGACTGGCGGCTTTTATCCGGCCGTCATCGTCGAACAGGCGACGCACGCCTTTGTGGCGAGCCGCTGCCGAGCTTACGGCGGGCCAGTTCCGCCTCATTCCCACCTTAATGGAGGAAACCACCACTATGTGGCTATTATTTCTGTTGGTGCTTGCTATCGCCTTCATCGTGCTAGCGACAACCATCCTGAAATTGCACCCTTTCTTGGCGCTACTGATTACCGCATTCGGCTTCGGCATCCTGTCGGGAATGCCGCTGCCTGAAGTCGTGAAGTCGGTGAACGATGGTTTTGGAGGCACCATCGGCTATATCGGTATCGTCATTCTCGCCGGTTCGATCATCGGTACTTTTTTGGAAAAATCGGGTGGTGCTTACCGATTGGCCACCAGCATCTTGCGCCTGACAGGCGAAAAGAATGTGCCGCTGGCGATGGGTGGCGTTGGTTATGTTGTTTCCATCCCGGTATTTTGCGACTCTGGTTTTGTGCTGCTGTCGCCGTTGATGAAGGCGCTGGCGCGTAAGTCTGGTACGGCTTTGGCTGCTTGTGCCATTGCGCTCAGTCTGGGGTTGTACGCCACGCATACCATGGTGCCACCCACGCCAGGTCCGGTGGCGGCGGCGGGTATCGTCGGTGCCGATCTGGGCTTGACCATCATGTGGGGTTTGCTGATCGGCCTATTCGCAATGATTGCGGGTTGGCTGTTCGCAATTCTCGTCGCTGCCCGCGTGCATGTCCCAGAGGACAGCGCTACCGAGATCGTGGAGCCATCGCAGGAAGACAGTCCGTCGATCGGCAAGTCACTGTTACCGATCATGCTGCCTATCGTGTTGATCGTGCTACGTTCCGTCGCCGAACTGCCAGGAAAACCCTTTGGTACTGGTCCCGTTATCGGGCTACTGGGTTTTCTGGGTCAACCGGTGGTCGCATTATTGATCGGTGTGGCGTTGGCGACGCTGCTGCCTAAAAAACTGGATCGAGACATGTTGTCCAGCAGTGGTTGGGTTGGCGAAGCCATTCTGGCGGCGGCGACCATTATCATCATTACTGGCGCGGGCGGTGCTTTCGGTAAGGTGCTGCAAAACTCTGGTATCGCCAAGATTATCGGCGAAAACCTGAGCAACAGTCCGCTAGGCATCTTGCTACCGTTCGTAATCGCTGCGGGGATCAAGACCGCGCAAGGTTCGTCCACGGTGGCGATTATCACTACCGCCAGTTTGGTGGCTCCCCTGTTGCCTTCGCTAGGGCTAGATAGTGACACGGCCAGAGCGTTGGTGGTGGTGGTCATCGGGGCTGGTGCAATGGTGGTCTCACACGCCAACGATAGTTTCTTCTGGGTTGTGACCCAGTTTTCAGGTATGGATGTACAGACTGGTTACCGGCTGCAAACGGTCGGTACTCTGGTGCAGGGTTTAGCGGCAGCAGCTAGTGTATATGTAATTAGCCTCATCGTGCTTTAGCGAAATCATGATCGACCTCTCTCCTATTACGAATATACGAAAAGAGGTCGATCATCGATTCTTTCCAGCGTCACGAATAAGACCGCATTCACCACCATAATCATGATGTGAAAGTGAAGCATTTGACTAGATAAAGAGCCATATTTCATTCAGTCATCATTCATTGACTATACCACTATCATTCAATTCGAGACGGCCGCCTTAGAATTTAGGATTATCCACCCATCTATCCAGGACCACCTATGAAACGCCTACTGGAAATCGACATTTTCCGGGGATTGCTGCTGTTGGTAATGGTGGTCAACCATACTCCAAATCCACTCAGGGCACTGACCACGCAGCCCTTAGGGTTCGTCTCAGCAGCGGAGGCTTTTGTCTTCGTTTCTGCTTGCCTGTGTGGTCTGGTATTCAGCTATAAATACAAGAACAGTGGTCTGGCTGAACTAAAACGGGTGATACGTCGCCGCCTTCGGCAGATTTACATAGCGCACTTGCTAACGCTCCTGTTTTGCCTAGCGATAGTAGGGCAGTGGCTTGGCCATCTGACCCCATTTTACAACATGATTCATCCTTACCTGCAGCAACCGACTCCAGCAGCTTTCTCGGCTCTATTCCTACTTTATCAGCCACCATTACTGGATATCCTACCGATGTATTTGGTGTTCATGGCGCTGACGCCGTGGGCGATTCGTGCGGCTGACCGCGTGGGGTGGCCGGTGGTTCTGACGGTTAGCCTACTGCTATGGCTAGCTGCGCAATTTGGCTTGAAGGAATATCTGGTAAACGTGCTCACTGGAAGCTGGCTCGTGGTCGATCCAGGTGCTTTCAATCTATTTTCCTGGCAGTTGCTCTGGGTGCTTGGTGTGATGCTGGGACAATATCTCCAAAGACACCCCGGTCGGTCGAGATTCACCCAATTGTCCAAACCTTTTTGGATGGTTCTGATCGGGATCGCACTCTTTTTCTTCGGCTGGCGGTGGATTTTCGCTTCCCTGGATCTGGGTAGCCACGCATGGTGGTTGGATAAGTGGCAGCTTGGACCGCTACGGCTACTCAATTTCTTTGCCCTGCTGATTCTGGCGTTGTGGCAGGCACCTGTACTTTGCAGGATGCTAAGTTGGTTGAAACCGCTGGCGGTACTGGGTCGTCACATGCTACCGGTATTTTGCCTGCATATTTGCTTTAGTCTGCTAGCGGCCGGTTTTATCGAACTGTATGCGCTTTCCGGTTCTTGGTGCTATCTGATTCTAAGTCTGCATCTGGCCCTGATCTTCTACGTATCATTCTGGCTGGAGAAGCATTCCAGTAGTTCGTTTACGCAAAATTCTGCTACACGACCGTTGCGCGGATAAGCGGTAATCCTGCAAAAAATGCAGGATTACCTAGGTGTTTATCAGGATGCTTCCTTCGTTTTTTTCACCTGCTCCCTGGCAGCGGCGGCGATCTTTTCAGGCGTAAATCCAAACTTGTTTTGCAGCGCCTTCAATGGTGCCGATGCGCCAAAGGTATGCATACCGATGGTCAATCCGCCTAAGCCGATATAGCGTCGCCAGCCCAGGGTTGAGGCTTGTTCCACTGAAACTCGGGCCAATACATTTGGAGGAAGGACGCTGGTTTGATAAGCCAAGTCCTGACGATCAAACAATTCCCATGAAGGCATACTGACAACGCGGGCCTTGATCCCCTCGGCCTTGAGTTGCTCGTAGGCTTCCACGCAGAGCGCAACCTCGCTGCCAGTGGCCAACAGGAGCACCTCCGGTTTCCCATCTTCGGCATCGGCCAATATATACCCACCCTTGGCGAGGTTGGAGGCAGGCGCATAGCGGCGGCGATCCAGGGTTGGCACGTTCTGCCGTGTCAGAATCAGTGCGACGGCTTCGTGACGAAGCTGCATGATGACGCGCCAAGCCTCGATCACTTCGTTGGCGTCGGCCGGGCGCAGGACAATCAGTCCCGGAATGGCGCGAAGAGACGCCAAGTGTTCGACGGGTTGATGCGTGGGGCCATCTTCACCCACACCGATCGAATCGTGGGTAAAAATGTGAATGACCGGAATTTCCATCAAGGCGCTGAGGCGGATCGCTGGTCGGGCGTAGTCGCTGAAGATCAAGAATCCGGAGCCATAAGGCCGGACCTTGCACAGAGACAGACCATTGAGAATGGCGCCCATAGCGTGTTCGCGTATCCCAAAATGGAAATTGCGACCGCTGTTATCCTCGGCAGTGAAATCTCCCGCGCCATCGAAGGTGAGGCGGGTATTGGTGGACGGCGCCAGATCTGCCGCACCACCGATCAGCCAAGGCATATTCTTAGCGATAGCATTCAGGGCTTGGCCCGAGGCAACGCGTCCCGCCAATCCCTTGTCGCTGGCAGGAAATTCCGGCAAATCCCGATCCCATCCGCTGGGTAATTGGCGGTTCTGCATGTGTTGTAGCTGTTCCGCCAATGCCGGGTATTGGTTTCGGTATTCCTCAAACTTGACCAGCCAAGCATCGCGTAGCACGTGGCCACGTCGGCCGATCCCCTGACGGAAGTGTTCCCGCACTTCGTCAGGTACCAGAAACTTGGCATCTTCCGGCCAGCCATAGTGGCGCTTGGTCAGCCGGATTTCCTCTTCTCCCAAGGGACTACCGTGGGCTTCGTGAGTGTCCTGCTTATTTGGCGCACCGTAAGCGATATGGCTATCGACGATAATCAGCGTGGGCCGGTCATGGGTATTCTTGAAAGTCTTCAGGGCGCGCTCAAGCATTTCCAGATCGTTGGCATCGCCGACCCGTAATACATTCCAGTTGTAGCCGAGGAAGCGGGTGGCCACATCTTCGCTGAACGCCCAGTCGGTATGGCCTTCGATGGTGATCTTGTTGTTATCGTACAGCCAGCACAGGTTGGACAGTTTGAGATGGCCAGCCAGAGAAGCCGCCTCCCCAGTGATTCCCTCCATCATGCAGCCATCGCCCGCCAAGGCATACACGTCATAGTCGAATATCTCAAAGCCTGGGCGGTTAAAATGACGAGCTAGCCAGCGTCCGGCGATGGCCATGCCGACGCTGGTGGCAACACCCTGACCCAGCGGGCCGGTGGTGGCCTCGACCCCGGAAGTCCAGCGGTATTCGGGATGGCCGGGACATTTGCTGTCGAGCTGACGGAAATGCTGGATATCCTCTAGCGTGACCGCAGGATTGCCCAGCGTCTCGTAAGCGGAGTTGACCGTCTTGACGCCAGTCAGATGCAGCATCGAATACAGCAGCATCGAGGCGTGGCCGATGGATAGGATGAAGCGGTCGCGGTTAGGCCAAATCGGATCTTCGGGGTCGAAGCGCAGGAACCGCTGCCAGAGGCAAAAGGTGACTGGGGCCAGAGCCATCGGAGTGCCAGGATGCCCAGAGTTGGCAGCTTGGACCGCGTCCATCGACAGGGTCCGAATGGTGTTGACGGCCAGTTGATCGAGATTGACGGATTGGTTCATGGTATCGGACCTTACTCGTGCAGAGTTTTGGTCAGCGCATACAGTGCACGGTAGCGCTGCAGCTTGGATTGGTGATACTCGATGTGGGCCGGACGCGGTGGATGATCGTCCTGCCGGGGCGGTTGGCTGCACACTTGGCGAATCGCTACCTCCACATCGCCGCCAGCGGCACCGATCATGGCTAGTCGCGCGGCGCCCAGTGCTGGTCCTACGTCCCCGCCAGTGCGATACACCAGCGGCAGATTCAGCGCATCGGCCAGCAATTGCCGCCAAAGGGGTGAGCGTGCACCACCCCCGATCAGGGCTAATTCTTGTGGCTCGCTGCCAGCAGCACGCAGCGCGTCCAACCCGTCGCAGAACGAATAGGCCACGCCTTCCAGCACTGCCAGGGTCAGGTCATCCAGGTTGGTGGCATTGGTCAAGCCATGGAATTGTCCCACTGCACGAGGATCGTTGTGGGGGGTGCGCTCGCCAGATAGGTAGGGTAGGAACAGCACGGAAGTTTCGGTCTTGCCACTCGCTTGCAGCCGTGCCAACAACTCCGCCACCTCCTGCCCGACGGTGTGAGCCAACCAAGCCAGCGAGTTGGCCGCCGACAGGCTGACCGCCATCTGGTGCCAGCGGTTCGGCAAGCAATGGCAGAAGGCATGTACGGTACGTTCGGGGCAGGCATGATGGGCATCGCTCACCACGAACAACACTCCCGAAGTGCCCAGCGATAGGAAACCCTGGCCGGGGTCGATGACCCCAACGCCCACCGCACCACCGGCATTGTCACCCGCGCCGGCGACCACGGGCACCCGAGGTAGGCCCAATTCCGCCGCTGCCGTTGCAGTCAGTTCGCCGACGATCTGGCATCCTTCATACAGTGTGGGCATGTGGCTGCGATTTAGTCCGGTAGCTGCCAGTAGCGCCTCATCCCAGTCGCGCCGCGCCGGGTCCAGCCATAGAGTGCCCGCAGCATCAGACATCTCGGAGGCGAAGCAACCGGTCAGGCGGTATTGAAGATAATCTTTGGGAAGCAATACCTTGGCGATTTTCGCGAAAATCTCCGGTTCATGCTTGCGCACCCAAAGCAGCTTGGGCGCGGTAAAGCCCGGCATCGCCATGTTGCCGCAGCGCTCGCGAAAATCGGGTAGGCTGGCTTCCAATTCGATGCATTCGGCATAACTGCGGCCATCATTCCAGAGGATGCACGGCCGCAGTACTGCATCATGGGCATCAAGCAGGGTGGCGCCGTGCATTTGCCCGGATAAGCCCACCGCTTGCACCGCATCCAACGGTGCGCCTTGTGCCTTGAGCGCCGCCGTCGCCGTGCGACAGCTTTCCCACCACGAGTTTGGATCTTGTTCGGACCATAAAGGTCGTGGGTTGGAAACCGGATGGTCGGCGGTGGCCTGATAACATACCGTGCCGTCTGCGTCCAACAGTACGGCTTTGACTCCCGAAGTGCCGATATCGAATCCCAGAAACATGATTCTCCCCTTCTCGATGCTGATGAGCGCGCTGGTCTTGGATGCCTATCGTCCGGCGCGAGTACCAGGGATGCATGGAGTACGGCCCCAAGGCCGTTCAAGCCCAGAGCTTTCAGTTCCCCCTCTTTAAGCAAAGGGGGAATAGGGGGGATTTGAAGTCGGGTTGTGGTGCCAAATCCCCCCAGCCCCCCCTTTTGCAAAGAGGGGAGGTGAATGCTTATGCTCCGAGAAAATCCTTCAGAGTGGCGCGGGTGCCTTTGGCATAGAGGCTTTCCAATTTCTTGCGTACTGCGGCTATGAAAGTCTCGGATTGCGAGAGATCGGCACCGAAGATTTGCCGCAATCCCAAAAATGGCGTGGGATCGGTATCACCGAAGCGTACTTTGCTCTGCAGAAGTTCCTTCATCGGATCTGTCGGTACGATGGGTTGACCGGCGTCGTCTTTTCCACCCAGATAGCGAATCCAAGCGGCGATCACCATCGCGAATGCATCCATCGATCCACCCTGTTGCAGTTGCTTGCGAGCAATCGGCAGCATGAATTTGGGGATACCCGAAGAAGCGTAGAAGGCAATACGCGCCAACTGATCCTTCACCGAAGGATTGGCGAAACGGGAGATGAGGGCGCGTTGGTATTCCACCAGATTGACACCCGGTGGCTCTTGGATCAGCGGGCGCACCGTATCCATGTAACGACCGAGCAGGGCGCGGATGTCGCTGTCTTGCATGGCCTCATCGGCGGTGACATAACCCAGTAATATCCCGTAATGGCAGAGTGCCTGGTGACTGGCGTTGAGCAGGTGGATTTTCATCAATTCATAGGGATGAACATCGGAGGTCATCTGCACGCCCACCGCCGCCAAGTCTGGACGACCATTGCAGAACTGATCCTCGACTACCCATTGCCGGAACGGTTCGGCCACCACGGGCCAAGCATCCACCACGCCGCCGAGCAGCGCTTGTACCTGTTGGCGATGCAGGTCGGTAGTGGCTGGGGTGATGCGGTCCACCATGCAGTTGGGGAAGGTGACGTTGGCTTCGATCCAGGCACCAAGTTCGGCATCCCGCAACCGGGCAAAGCTGGTCAACATCCGTCGCGCAATCTCACCATTGCTTTGTAGGTTATCACAGGACAGCACTGTGAACGGCGCTATTCCCGCTTTCTTACGCCGGTTCAGCGCCTCGGCCAAATAACCGAAAACCGAGATCGGTGCTTCATTCAGTTGTTCCAGATCATGGCGCAGATTGGGATGGTTTTGTTCGAGTTCGCCGTTGCCATGATCCAGA
Organism: Phycisphaerales bacterium; assembly: GCA_014879435.1. Taxonomy (GTDB): domain Bacteria; phylum Pseudomonadota; class Gammaproteobacteria; order Competibacterales; family Competibacteraceae; genus Competibacter. Next base: position 23,193 of record JACSSB010000220.1, on the reverse strand, counting down.
TAATAACCGCCCTCAGTTACGGTCAGTGACACGATGCGGGTTTCTGGGTCCGCCATGCGTGCCAGTACAGCCTCCGATTCACTGGGGGCATGCAGATAGTTACGTTGCGTGCCGATGATGCGAACCGTTTCCACCCCTTCATCGCGCTCTACCAAGGTATAAAGCAGATCTTGGGGGCGCAACGCTTCGGCCATGACCCGATCCTGAGGGAGTAAGCCCACGCCGCATATTCCCCAAGGGCTAGCACCTTGGGTTTGGCACAAATCATCGAGATACAGGGCTTGATGAGCGCGGTGAAAATTACCCAGGCCGATGTGGACGATGGCTTGGCCAAGTTTCGTCCGATCATAACGGGGGATGGTGACCTCGGCAGGTAATTGATGGAGTGATTCTGAATTTAGACGTTGGTTCGTGTGGTTGCTCATAAGAGAACTCCGTTGAACTCCTTAATGCAACAGCCGCAGGTTTTCCCAAGTCCGGGCAAACCTGTCGACCAAGAAGACCGAATTGATGCGCCAGCTACTCAGCATTCTGCCTTGTCGGTTACCCGTGACCAGCCGTCGATCAGCGCAGGCAGATCTTTCATCTGATCGATGACCAAGGTGGCACCCGCGCGACGTAATTGCTCGTGCTGATCTGCTGGCACATGGCTGGCACCAGCAAAACCGATGACGGTCATGCCCGCCAAGTGGGCCGCAGTAGTCCCGGACACACTATCTTCTACGACCAGACAGTGTGCAGGTGCGACTCCCAGGCGTTGGGCAGCGTAGAGGTATAAATCGGGAGCTGGTTTGGGATGGGCGACCATGTCGGCAGAAAATACCCATTCGCCGAAATGCGCCGTCAAACCGGCCCGAGCCAGAGAGCGTCGCACGCTCTCCATGGAGCTATTGGAAGCGACCGCTTTACGGGTAGATATGCGGGTGATGGCTTCCAATGCTCCCGGAATCGGTTGCAATTCTTCATCCAGCGCCCGGTCGATAGCCTGGATCATCGTGGACAGGGTGCCTGGGGGTAGGGTGAGTCCGGTACGTTGTTCCACCCTTGTTAAGATATCGCCGGTGCTGAGTCCAGCGGTATTGTCAATGAGTGCGGCCACATCGATACCCGGTAACAGCGGAGTCAGATCACGCTCCAGTACATGCAGAGCGAGGATTTCACTGTCAACCAGTACCCCATCACAATCAAAGATTACGACTTCCACTTCCACAACATTCTCCAGGCTGTTCCAATGACTCCTCCGTTAGCATCATCCCCCATGCTTTGGGGGATGATGCCTTGCTCGTCAGAGATCAAAATGGGTAGGCAGCATCACCACATCGCGAATGGTCACGCCACGCGGCCGCGTCAACATGAACATGAGCACATTGGCCACCTCGCTGGCTTCGATCAGGCTGCCAGATTCCCTGGCCTCCTGTAGTTTCTCCGCTGGCCAGTCGGCGAGCAGCGAGGTGATGACAGGTCCGGGAGAGATCGAGCCTACACGGATGCCGTGTTTGAAAACCTGACGGCGCACCACTTGGACGAAGCAGTTGATCGCCCATTTGGATGAGGCATAGACGGGTTCCCATGGCGTGGGATAATGGGCCGCCAGCGAACTGGTGACCACAATATCGCCGGTACGGCGCTCGATCATGTGTGGTAGGACATCGTGAACATTTTTCATCACGACATTGATGTTTAGATGCAACATCCGGTCAATCGCATCTGGATCAGCATCGACTAGATCGCCACCAACATAGGTACCAGCGTTGGCGTGCAGGATATCGATCTGGCCCGCTTTTTCCAGAACCTGTGGTAGCAGTGACGCACAATCCTGCGGATCGAGGAGATTAATCCGCAGTGGGATCACCGCATCGCCATGCTGTTCCTGAAGTACGGCGAGTGCGGCCGCATCGTGATCGACCAGCACTACCCGTGCACCTGCTTCCAGCATGGCTTCGGCACAGGCCCGCCCGATGCCTGAAGCTGCTCCGGTAACGGCAGCCACCTTACCCGCTAATTCTTTAGCCATCGCATTCTTCCTCTTTTACAAGAGTTCCTCCGGTATGAGGTGTTTCGCTCATCCTTTTATGAAAAGGGGTGCTTAATGTGCTCCCGGATGATCTCGGTTCATATCGGCCAGAGGATGGCGCTCGATTTGTTCCAATGCCAGACCGTCAGTACCGAACAGATGGCAGGTTCCGCCTTGTATCCCTAGTTGGATGCGATCCTTGGTGCGGATCCGGCTGTTGCCATCGACTTCGGCGGTAAGCATCGTGCCATCATCGAGACGGACGTAGGCGTAGGTCGACCCACCGAGACGCTCAACCATCAGTGCTTCGCTAGTTAGGCCGCCATCACCGCCACCTTCGAGCAGGTGCTCGGGCCGTATGCCAAGGGTCAATTTGTCGCCGACTTGGCAGCCACCCGCTTTGACCGGGACCAACAGCGCACTACCGCCTGGTAGCGCCACGGTCACTCCCTGTGGCGCGATGGCGGTGACTGGAACATCGAGGAAGTTCATGGTGGGCGAACCGATGAATCCAGCGACGAAGCGATTGCGGGGGTGATGATACAACTCCAGTGGTGAACCGACCTGTTCGACCACTCCGCCTTGCAGAACCACGATCTTGTCGGCCATGGTCATCGCTTCCACCTGATCGTGGGTGACGTAGATCATGGTGGCATTGAAATCGCTGTGCATGCGGGCGATTTCGATACGCATCTGCACGCGCAGCGCCGCGTCGAGATTCGACAGCGGCTCGTCGAACAGAAACACCTTGGGATTACGGACGATAGCGCGACCGATGGCGACCCGTTGGCGTTGACCGCCGGATAAGGCCTTGGGCTTACGATCCAAAAGTGGGTCGAGTTTAAGGATGCGGGCGGCCTCGTTGACCTTGCGATCAATTTCATCCTTGGGCACCTTGGCCAGACGGAGGCTAAAGCCCATGTTGTCACGCACCGTCATGTGCGGATAAAGCGCGTAGGTCTGAAACACCATGGCGATGCCGCGTTCGGCGGGCGACAGGTCATTGACCTTTTGTCCGTCGATACTCAGCTCGCCGTCGCTAATACTCTCCAGACCGGCGATCATACGCAGCAAGGTGGATTTGCCGCAGCCGGAAGGGCCGACGAAAACCACAAATTCCCGATCTTTGATGTTGAGATCGACGCCCTTGATCACTGCGACGTCCCCGAAGGCCTTCTTGATGTTTTTTAGTACCACTTCAGCCATGATCAATGTCCTTGCGGAAAAGAGGAGTGATGGATTACTTCACGGCGCCGAAGGTCAAGCCCGAGACCAATTGCCGCTGACTCATCCAGCCCACGATCAAAATAGGGGCGATGGCCATCAGAGAGGCGGCGGATAGCTTGGCCCAGAATAAGCCTTGCGGACTGGAGAACGAGGCGATGAAAGCCGTGAGAGGCGCACCATTAGAGCTGGCCAAATTCAGGCTCCAAAATGCTTCGTTCCAGGACAGGATGACCGATAGCAAGCCAGTGCTAGCGATACCCGGTACAGCCAGCGGAATCAGCAGCAGAAAGAGTTCTTGCATGGGCTTTGCCCCATCCACTCGTCCCGCTTCGAGAATCTCGCCGGGCACATCCTTGAAATAGGTGTACAGCATCCACACGACGATAGGCAGGTTGATCAGGGTATAAATAATGAGTAATCCCGTGACCGTATCCAACAAGCTCAAATTTTTGAACAGCAGGTAGATCGGGATCAGCACCCCAACGGGTGGCATCATCTTGGTGGAAAGCATCCACAGTAAGATGGACGGCGTGCGCTTGGTTGGGAAAAACGCCATGGCATAGGCGGCTGGAACTGCGAAGGCGAGGGCCAGCAAGGTGGAGCCGAAGGACACCGCGATAGAGTTCCAGACGAAGCGCGCGTAATTACTGCGTGCGAACACTTCCGTGAAGTTGTCCAAAGTTGGGACGAAGAACAACGACGGTGGCGTGCTGATTGCCTCGGTCTCGGTCTTGAAGGAGGTCAATGCCATCCAGAAGATGGGAAAGAACACCAACAGCGCGATGGTCCAGGCCAGAATGGTGAGCCAGAGTTTTTGTCGAGAGTCGGACATGATGGCGGCGACCTCAGGCTTGTTGCAGGTTGCGGGAGACGGTCCGCACCAGGAAAATCGCCACGATGTTGGCCAGGACCACGGCGATGATGCCACCGGCCGAGGCGTAACCCACATCGAACTGGAGCAGGCCAACCGAGTAGATCAGCCACGCTAGATTGGTAGTGGCCGTTCCTGGGCCGCCTGCGGTGGTGACGTAAATCTCCGCAAAGATCGTGAGCAAAAAGATGGTCTCGATCATGATGACCACGGAAATGGCCCGACTCAAATGCGGCAGGGTGATATAGAAGAACATCGCCAGCGGTCCAGCACCATCGATGCGAGCGGCTTCCTTTTGTTCGGTATCCAGGGATTGAATGGCGGTCAGCAGGATCAAGAAGGCAAAGGGCACCCATTGCCAAGCGATGATGATGATGACGGCGAGCATCGGGTAGTTGGAGAACCAATCAGTGGGTTGGATGCCTAGTAGACTTTGCAGCCAAGCGATCAAGCCATAGACCGGATGCATCATCATGTTCTTCCATACCAGCGCACTGACCGTAGGCATGACGAAGAATGGTGCGATCACTAGTAGTCGGGCTACTCCACGGCCAGGAAATTCTTGGTTATAGAGCACCGCGAACAAGGTGCCGAATACTACAGTGATGATCAGTACCGAGCCGACCAGTACCAGTGTGTTCCATAGTGATGTCCAAAGTGCTGGGTCATCAAATAGGAAGGCGTAGTTTTCGAGACCAACGAAACCGGTGAGATCGGGGCTGAGCAAATTGTAACGGATGACCGAGAAATACAAGGTCATGGCCAGAGGCACGATCATCCATAGAAATAGAACTGCGATCGAGGGCCAAAGGAGTGGTCGAGTATCGACTTCCCGGTTTTTTCTCGCTGGTTTGGTAGCGGGATGCGTTGGTGCCAGAGTCGTCATGGCAATACCCCTCTTGCGTGAGATCCTGTCAACTCTCTTCCTGCTGGCGAATTGGAATAAGCGATATACCCCCGAACCGATTTTTCAGGGGAAATCCAACCAGAGGACGAGGTGGGAACGAGCGGATTGCTGCATCGATTCCGATGGTTTGGATCTGCGTGAGGCAGATAAGAGGGTATTTCGTGCCAAATCTATCGGTTACCCGATAAAAATGGATACTTACCCTGATCTACCTCACGCTTTTTAACCTATCAGAACCGTTGCATCAGCCCATGAGTGGCCGTTAATGAGTTACTTGCCATAACCGGCTTGTCGCATGGTGCGAGCTGCGGAGGCTTGAGCACTCTTTAGGGCTTGTTCCAAGGGCATCTGACCGCTCAGTACGGCGGCGATGCTTTGTCCCACTTGGGTACCAATGGCCTGGAACTCAGGAATACCGACATACTGGATGCCGATATAAGGCCGTGGATTGAGGGTTTGGTCGGTGGGATTGGCAGTTTCGATCGCTTCCAGCACGGGCTTGGCGAAGGGTGCAACTTCGGTATATTTAGGATTCTCATAGGTCGATGTGCGCGTTCCTGGCGGCACACTGGTCCAACCGTCCTTTTCACCGACCAATTGGATGTACGATTTGGACGTAGCCCAAAGGACAAATTTTTGTGCAGCTTCTTGGGCGTCAGATGAGAGAGGGATTGCCAGTGTCCATGACCATAACCAATGAGAACCCTTCGGGGTTTTGGCGATGGGTGCCTGGGCAAAACCCACCTTGTCGGCTACCTTGGATTCTTTTGGATTGTAGAGTAGACCGGCTGCTACCGTAGCATCGACCCACATCGCACATTTGCCGTTGGCAAACAACGTAAGGGTTTCGTTGAAACCGTTGGCTGCGGCACCTGGTGGGCCGTATTTATTCAGCAATTCGACATAATCACCGATGGCTGCTTTCCACTCTGGCGTGTCGATCGTGGGCTGCCACTTCATATCGAACCATTGACCACCATAAGTGTTGATCATGGAGGACAGGAAGGCCATATTTTCGCCCCAGCCGGGCTTGCCACGTAGGCAGATACCGTAGACATCACCTGCCTTGTCGGTAAGTTTTGCTGCCCACTCCTTGACATTTTCCCATGTCGGCTGTTCTGGCATGGATAATCCGGCTTTTTGAAAGAGGTCGGTCCGATAGAACAGCATCGAACTTTCAGCGTAGAACGGTGCGGCGTAGAGTTTGCCTTCATAGGAAAGCCCTTCGCGTACCGTTTTCAGCAAATCGCTCTCATCATAATCTGCGGGTAGATTTTCCAGAGGTTTTAACCATCCCTGCTTAGCCCAAATGGGTACCTCGTAAATTCCAACGGTCGCTACATCGAACTGGCCGCTTTTGGTCGCAATATCGGTGGTTATACGCTGGCGCAATACGTTTTCTTCCAGCACGACCCAGTCCAGTTTGATATCTGGATTCTGTTTCTCAAATTCGCTGGATAGTTTCTGCATGATGATCATGTCACCATTATTAACCGTACCGATGGTGACAGTGGTGGTAGCTTGGGCCGCAGCAATGGACGATAGGGATACAGTAACCCAAGTGGCTAATGTTGAAAGTTTCACAGCGTTGCTCTCCAGTGGTTTTAATAATTAAGCTATTTTCAAGCGCTGTTACAGTCAGAACTGACCAATACCGACACCTTGGTAGCATCATCCATTACCCAGGCCAAGGGTTAGTCGCGCTGTCTGGCCAGACATCCGCTCACTATCCCAACCCATTCGTGGTCACGACGCTAGCGGGGGTAAGTGAAATCGGAAAAACTCAGCTAATCCTAATAAAAATTTTTTGAAAAATCACCTAATTCAGTATTCTGGGGAATCCCAATAATGATGGTGTGGCAATCAGTTGCGGTAGGAGATGGCCATGGTCTATTTTTCATGAGTGCAACGGCCTGTTCCACCTGCCCTTTATCTAAGGATCGCACATGATTGATTCGAACTAATACTACCACAAATATTCTGGAATATGCTCCGATATTCCTTCAATCTGGGCCTTACTGACCGGGCCATTGAATCTGAGCGATGCAGGTTAGACAATAATCCATCATCTAATTCCAAAAAACCTGAGTGAATATCCATATCTATTGAAGAAGCGAAAGATGAGCAATTCTGTGTTGTTCAAGATTATCAGTAGCGTCCGGTGGTGAAAGCTATTGCATAAGTATCCCAAACCGTTCAGTATTGATTCCCAGATAGTTTTTAAGCCAGTGCTGCGACTTATTTTTGGGACTGGTTTGTTTTAAGTCGCAGTATCGGAACGAAAATGATTTTTCAGGATCAGCTGATGGCGAACCAGCAGAATGATGCACATGCCGCGAGTAATCGTCTGGTCAGGAGCTAGTCCGTATGAGTGCACAACGCGAAATCTCATCCCCATTCGCGCAGTCGCCCGTTGCCGCTGCCCGCCCTCCAGGATATCCAGCCGAACTTGAGCAGATTTTGAGCTTGCGAGATGGCCGTTCGGTGTTCGTTCGACCGGTGATCCCTGCCGATGAGCTGGCTTTTGAGCGTGAGTGGCGCGAGGCCGACCCCGAAACGCTTTATCAACGCTTTTTTACGCCGCGTCCTAAACTGGATGCCCAGCGCCTGCATTCACTCACGCATGTCGATTATCGCTGGCGGCTAGCGCTACTGGCCTTTGCCGAAGATGGCCGAGCAATCGGTGTTACTCGTTATGAAGGTGCGCCGGATCGGGAATCGGCGGAAATCGCTTTCGTAGTGAAACCGGAGTGGCGCCGTGTCGGATTGGCAAGCTTATTGTTGCATTTATTAATCGAAGCGGCACGTGTACGAGGAATCTCGCACTTAGTCGCGTTATTTCTCCTAAACAACACAGCTATGGTCCCGTTACTGACTAAGGTTGGATTTGGGCCACCGCGAATCGACGCGGGTGTTGCTGTTGCCGAAATTAGGCTTTAATCAAATTTTTCGTTGCGGGTATTGGGTTTTTAAAAGCAGTTGATGAGCTTTATCGATATCTGAAGTGCCACTGATTTTTCTTAACTCTTTACGCATAACGGCCCTTCTCCATACAGGGAGAAAGGCCGTTATATCAATGGTAGTATTGGGTGCGTAGTTTAGATTTGTCGCTTATTGCGAGCCCAGCACACGCCATTCCTCTTCGGACTTCATGTCTGCCGGCGTTACTGCAACCGGCCCCGCATGTAATTTATTATCGACTAGGAGTTTATGGTATGCCTGATAATTAGACTCGTCGCCGATATAAACACACTGACAAAAATGAGGGTCAGCATAATAATAAACAAGTTTCCCGTCTTTTTCCCGCTTCCCTACTTCATAAAACGGTAACCTTTTCAAGCGCGACATTTTTTCAGGAGTATCGGCATGTAACACGCTAAAACCAGCCGTAGTCAATAGCTCTTCTTGTTGCTGAGCATTCTGCTGCATAGCGGCCATGCAACCGCCCAAGGCCACGCCCAAAGTGGCTGCTATCACTAGAGTGATCAATCGTTTCATCGTCTTATCCTCGTTGCTCGGCTTAGAACCAGGTTTCCATCTGCACTCCGAATAGCCAATGATCCGTCCCGTCCCAAGTGGTTGAGGCGAATTGATCCGGTTCTGATGGAGCTTGGCCATAATTGAAGTTGTTCAGACCATCATCCCAGTTGAGATAGGTAATAAGGCCGCGCAACGCTGGACGCTGAAAGAAGCCAGCACCCGTGTCGAGATTGAAAGTCGGTGACACGGTAAATTTATAGACGCTACCACTTGCTTTGGTCTTGATATCGGGATCGGTTTGACCCGTGTGGGAACCTGCGTCGAGATCCTGATATTGGTAGGTGGCTTCATACGCCATCAAGAAGTTTTCAGTAATAGGCTGTTCGAGGCGCAGGTTAAGAGAAACCCAGTTGTATTTATCCCCCTTATATAGATAGTCTTTACTGTATTGCGCCATCAATGCAGGCGCGATACGCCAGTTGTCGTTGATCGGCGTTACCCCAAAGGTGTAAACCCGGACGCTTTGGGCATTTTTGGTTAGATCACCTCGACTACCGAGCGCTTTAGGTTCAGCACCCAAACCATAGCCATAAAGAATTCCAGTCTTGGAGAAGCCTTGGGAATAACCGTAAAAATTGGGTCGGCTATGGCCTACTAAGATGTGGCCACCACTTTCCGCTGCTTTAGTATCCGGTATGGATACGCGCTCATTATTACTAGCGGCCCACATACCAGATAACATGAACTGCCAGGGACCCAGGTAGTTGTTACTGGATACGATATAGCTTTGAACTTCTTCGTTCGTGGGATCGATCGTGCCGTAGTTACGCGCGTACAAAGTAAAATTAGTTGACCAGTTTTCGGTCGGTTTGACATCGTAAATACCAGCGCCAGTACCAGCCAGAAAGATGATGTCCGAATCGTAGAAGTGAATATCGAAGTTGTTCCGATCAAAGCGCTTGCCGGCCCATAGGATGGCGTCCTGGAAAACGCTGGAGCCAGCAAAACTTTGCAGATTACCTAATTCCGCAAAGAGCTGACGAACATTCAACTGGCTGTCGTCGGAAGTCCAATCGTTGTTGGTCCGCACCCCGTCGGCGAGCATCAACCGATACTTGGAATAGGCACCGCTTTCGTGGGTAATTTTGCTGTCAAAGACCGCTTCCACATATTTGTCGGGTTCTACCCCCAAACGTCCAATGGGGCCACCGAGATTGCCCGCTGGCGTCATATAAGGGCCAACACCCTTGACGTTATGACCGGAATCGTCGGTCAGGAAACCTGCCCGTGCGTAGCCATGGAAGGAAAATTCGGGTCCCCCAGCATCCTTAGCCTTGGCCGATTCCCGAGCAGCCACTTCCTGTGCCTGAATTTCGGCTTGCTTGGCCTGGATTTCAGCCTGCTTGGCCTGGATTTCAGCTTGTTGCGCTTGAATTTCGGCTTGCCTGGCTTTGGTCTTACCCGTCACAGTCCGCGATTCGGCTTGCTTGGCTTGTGCCTCGGCTTGTTGGGCGCGCTGCTCGGCCTTTTGTGCCTTGTTTTCCGCTTGAGAAGCACGTCTTTCCGCTTGCTCCATGCGTTTCTCCAACTCCTCAAGCCGCTTTAATAAAACATCGGTGTCCGCAGCATGGGCCGGAGTCCCTGTCATTAAAGCCAGTGCAATACTGGCGCCTAGGGTGGATTTTTTCATAATTATTTTCTCATATTTTCATTGTGGAGATGAGCCATTGCGTTGTAATTAAACAACAAACATGGTAGTAAATAGAATAATCTAACAGCACACAATGGAAAACACCGTTTTGGACATTTGTTGCTACAAATTCAGTCCTCTGAAACTTGTTCCAGCCACAGTACTTGATAGGGTTCAAGCTTCAAGTCGGACCAACTGTCTAGTGGTTGTTCTCCCAGGCGGTTGACAAGCACTCCCTTAAAACCCATGTCGTGGATCCGGTGACGAGGAACTATCTGATCGTGCTCGCTAAAATTGGCCAGCACCAATAATTTCCCCCGTGCGCTGGCGCGAATCAATCCGAAAACCTGCTCGTTGTATGTCCAGACCGCGTAACAGCGGGCCTGAGCATGCAGATTTAGGGTGTGCTTAGCGGTTTGAATCATGCTGCGGATGGCCTGGAAGATCCGAGCGGTAAGGGTCTGCCAATCGTGCCGTTGCTCAGCCTGATGCCAATCCATAAAGGGACGATGCGCCCATCGATTATCGTCCGCAAGATTTGGGTCATCCAGATAGCTAGGGTCGTTTAGCAAACCCAGCTCATCACCCATGTAGATCATGGGGATACCATTGAAGGCCAGAATCATGGCGTGCAGCAACAGGATGCGGCGCACAGCCAGATCGGTTTCTTGCCAATTTCGTTGCTCGGTCGCCGCTTCCAATCCAGCCAGAGATGCCAGGGTGCCGCTGATCCTGCGGTCGCCATTCTTGGGGTTGTATTGAAAGGTCATACCTCGAGCGAAGGTTTCGGGAAAACGGCTGCTATAAAAATCGCTGAGAAAGGCACGGTGTAAGAAACCAGAGAGCCCAATGGCTGCAGCATCCTCATCGCGTATCGCCCAGCCGATATCGTCATGGCAACGGATATAGGCAAGCCAAGCGCAGCCGACTGGCGTATCCGGCATGTTCTGCAAAGCGTGTGTCATTAATACCACTCGGCGCTCGGCCAAGCTGCTCCACAGTAGTACCATGAGTGAATTGTGATAGGCGATCTCGCATTCCTTATGCGTGGCCGCGCCCAAGCCCAGGTAAGGAAGTAGTTGGTCAGGCGAGACGATAGCTTCTGCCTTAAACAGCAGTCCTGGGGCGGCGATCCGGGTCAATGCTCGGAATGCTTGCAAAATCGCATGCGCCTCCGGCTGATTCTGGCAATCGGTTCCTAAACGTTTCCATAAGAAGGCGACGGCATCCAGACGGAGGATTTCCACCCCTTGGTTGGCCAGGAACAGCATGATATCCAGCATCTCGGCCAAAACCGCCGGATTGCCGTAGTTCAGATCCCACTGATACTCATTGAATGTGGTCCACACCCAACGCTGACAACTGTCGTAAAAGGTGAAATTACCCGGTGCAAAATCTGGAAAGACCTCGGGTAGGGTCATTTCGTATTGATCGGGCATCACCCGGTTAGGAAACATGTAGTAGTAATCTTGATAAGTCGGATCACCGGCTACAGCCTTGCGTGCCCACTCGTGCTCTTTCGCGGTGTGATTACACACCAGATCGATACACAAACTGATGCCTTCCTGGCGAAGTGCTGCTGTCAGTTCACGCAAATTTTCCAAAGTGCCATAAGCGGAATTGACTTGGCGGTAGTCCATCACCGCATAACCGCCATCATTGGCGCCAGGGCGCGGTTTGAGTAGCGGCATCAGGTGCAGGTAAGTGACGCCAAGCTCCTTCAGATACGGAATCCGCTCTTTGACACCGGCCAGATCACCAGCAAAACGGTCCACGTAGCCGACATAACCGATCATGCTCGGTTTTTGGAACCAATCCGGTTCGCTGATCCGCCGCAGATCGAGCAGACGTAATTCTTCGGATCGACTGGCATAGGCCCGCGCCACGATCTCAAGCATATTTTCCAAGTGTGCGGCAAAATCCGGGCGTTTGCCGTAGAGCGTTGCCAGTGGCCTTAGCACATCTGGCATATGCAAATCGAACTGAATCCGAAAGAGATTCTGTTCCATGGCATTCATTTGACCCAGGGGACCGGAGAGCAGGTGCTCGAACAGGCTATTCAGGTCGATTGCATCGACAGGAGATCGATTGTTCATCATGTTGCCTTCAGGTGAGATTACATCCATGATTGTGAGGATATCGGCTATTGAGACTAAACGCCCTTTACCATGCGTAGTAAAGGCAATTTTGGGTCAATTAAATATTTTTTGGGAGGAGGAATCGCGAATATGGCGCAAGCAATCTGTCTGGGTGAGTTACTCATCGATTTCGTTCCCACGGTGACGGGTACCGGCCTGGTCGATGCTCCTGCATTTATCAAGGCGCCGGGTGGAGCACCGGGCAATGTTGCGGTCGGACTGGCCCGACTTGGGATCGAGAGCGCGTTTATGGGCAAGGTCGGCGATGACGCCTTCGGACACTTTCTGGCCGATACGCTGACCCAGACTGGAGTCGATGTCGGCCCCCTGTGTTTTTCCTCCGAGGCACGCACCGCGCTAGCCTTTGTCTCGCTGCGAGCGGATGGGGAACGTGAATTCATGTTCTACCGCCATCCCAGCGCCGATATGCTGTTCACACCACATGATGTGGATGTGCAAGCGATCCAGCGTGCCAAGCTTCTGCATTTCGGCTCGATCAGCCTGATCAGCGAGCCATCGCGCAGTGCCACTTTGCACGCGGTTGAAGCGGCTCGTACCGCCGGTTGTCTGGTGTCCTACGATCCCAATCTGCGATTACCGTTGTGGTCGGATGCAGGCGCTGCACGAGAAGGGATGCTGCTGGGGATGAAGAAGGCGCATCTGGTCAAACTCAGCGATGACGAAAGCGTGTTTTTGACTGGATTAAGCGATGTGCGTGCTGCTTGTAAGGCGCTTTGGCACGATGATTTGAAATTAATGGTGGTGACGCGGGGGCGTGGAGGTTGTGTCTACATCACTCCAGATTTTTCCGGTGAAGTGTCTAGCTTTACAGTCGATGCGGTCGATGCTACTGGAGCAGGGGATGGCTTTGTAGCTGGTTTGCTGCAAGGGGTACTTAGTGACCCGGCAGTGATTCAGGACGAAGCCCGCTTGCGCGAGCTATGCCGCTTCGCCAATGCAGTTGGCGCATTGGCCACGACCCAGCGCGGTGCGATTCCAGCACTGCCAGATCGTGCGCGCGTGCTGGAATTCCTGCGCGGCCAGTAACTGGGCTTGATCGGTAAATTAAGTAATCGCCCCGTCAACGATTCAGTACATCGTTGACGGGGTGGTTTCTTCATACGAAGGGCAGTCCATCCCGATCAAGAATTCGAGGAGAAATTCCTAGTCACCGCGTAATCGCTGGTGAAGCATCAGCACGCTGCAAGCTGTTGTGGAATGGACTGATCGAGTTCAGAGTTGCTGCCGAATGTGTGGGTCGTTGACAACACTTTCGTAGCATCTTCGGTGTTACCCAATCTTCACAGAACAAGCCTTCAATCGCATGAGGGCGACTCCTAGTCCCTTCATTTCTTACCTCCCAAAACTGACTCAATTCTACCTCTTCCTTGATGGATGAAATTTCGAAGGAAACTCGGTAATCACTTCGAATATACACTCCCATCAAAAAGTCATGGCAGTAAAAAGTTTATGGAAATATTTCACAAATAAGTTCACTTGGTTTAATATTATTACGTAATCTAAATGAAACAAATATTAAAATAAATACCTTAAATGAGGAAGCTAGGTTATGTCTGAAACTACTCGCCGTTTACCAGTTTATCTGTTGCTTGACACCTCCGGTTCGATGAGCGGCGAGCCGATTGAAGCTGTCCGACAAGGCGTTAAAGCGCTACTTGCAGATCTGCGAAGTGATCCACAGGCCATCGAAACCGCTTATCTCTCTGTGATTACCTTCGATAGCGTGGCACGGCAGATCATGCCATTGACCGAATTGATGGCTTTTCAGGAACCTATGTTGCGTGCGTCGGGGGCTACTGCCTTAGGTGGGGCACTGAAGCTGCTGGATGAGGCGATCAACCGTGAGGTTCGAAAGAATAGCTCCACCCAAAAAGGTGACTGGAAACCCCTCATCTTTTTGATGACTGACGGGATGCCGACCGATAGTTGGGAAAGTGCCGCTGACACGCTCAAAAATAAGAAACCTGGCAACCTGATCGCCTGTGCCGCTGGGCCAGGTGCTGACGAAAAGCCGCTCAAGCGGATCACCGAAATCGTGATACGGCTGGATACCTTGCAACCGGATAGCTTGAAAGCCTTTTTCAGATGGGTGTCCGATTCCATCAAGGTAACCTCGCAAAGCATAGCCCAGGTTGCGGCAGACACACCGATCAACCTACCACCGCCACCGCCACAGATTCAGATCGTACCGTAGTACGCACCTCGGTAACCGACGATATATCCCCGTGGCACGTATTGATCGGGTGGAGCCAAGCTCCTTATTTTTGAGTGTTTCGTGCCCAGACGAGAATGATCATGGCGGTTGAAGAACAGGCCCAACCTGCGGATTTCACTGCGACTATCACTGTTCCTGAAGTGACGGTTCCAGATGTGCAGCTTTCAACCGCAGAACTGGAAGCTACTGCGCTGCTTCCTATCGCCATCGCCGAATGCCCCATACCCAGTATTTCCTTGGAAAATTTGGAAAATATTGAGGAAGCCCCAACGGCGGTGAGCATCGCTTTGGGCGAGGACTGCGATTCACAGTCCGACCTTATGGCGCAACAGATAGACAGCAGCACTGCAAGCAGCGCGCAACCTCCAGTCGCAGAAACTCTCTGTCCGCCGCATGAGTTCACATCAGTCGAGAATCAACCAGCCTCACCTGTTGAGGAGCACGCTACCCCCACAGAAACCGCAACCAGTACCTTGCCTCCCGTCGCGCCAGCAGCGGCACTCTGGCAGTACCACCCGGTTCCTTCCGAAGAAAAAATACCGGATCCGTACCCGGAGTACGCTTGTCGCCTGTTGTCAGGAGAACATGGCATACGCTTGATCGCTGCACGAATGCGGGGCAAGAAGCATAAGCATGGAGGTACGAACTGCGATGACTGGTTCGAGATTGCCACCTGTGGAGTGTGGAATCTGATCGCCGTTGCCGACGGTGCCGGTTCAAAGCAGTTCTCCCGCATTGGTGCCAAGACCGCCTGCGAAATAGCGGTGGCCACTCTTCGCA
This sequence comes from Phycisphaerales bacterium, assembly GCA_014879435.1. Taxonomy (GTDB): domain Bacteria; phylum Pseudomonadota; class Gammaproteobacteria; order Competibacterales; family Competibacteraceae; genus Competibacter. The sequence continues at coordinate 7,850 of JACSSB010000220.1, read as the reverse complement.
CCGCGTTAGGTGAGGTGCGGCTGGCACCACGCCGCTGGACCGATACCACCACCGTATTTGCACGGGATGCGCAAGATGCCTTTGTACAAACCGATCTGCATCTCGTTGGGGATGCCATGCGGCAAGCGGTGCAAACTGCCTTTCAAAAAATTCAGGAAGCCGCCGCCGTGCGCCGTGGGAGCGAACGTCACCAATATGCGCTGGGTGGTCGTGACATTGAGGTGAATGACCTAGCGACCACCTTGCTGCTCATGGTGCAAACCAGTGTCCAGGATGAAACCGGCAACCCCTACGATCTCGCTCTATCGATTGCTATTGGCGATGGAGTGATCGGAGCGGTGTCTTGGGACGGCAAAGTGAGTCTGATGATGGAGGCAGATCACGGGCAGTTTTCTGGCGAAACGGAATTTCTCAGCGCACGAGCAGTGGAGTCGGTACGGTTGAATCGTCGGCTCCGTGTGTTTATCGGTCGGCCGCGCCGTGCCTTCCTAGTGATGAGTGATGGTGTAGCCGATGACTATTTTCCCAATGATCCGGGCCTAGCGCGATTGTTCGGCGATCTGGCTCTAAACGGTTTGATTGCGTTGTCGTCTGGTACTGGTTTCGAGATAGAAACCACATCGGCTGATGCGACCCCATTCCCCGTTGAGGCCTTGGCCGTTGCAGGCGAACAGCTTACGGCAGAGGGCCGACAACCGTTGATGCTGTATGCTGTCGCACGCTATGCCGAGTATTTGGGTGTTCCGATCCAGCAGGTGATTGCGGACCCTGCTTTGTTACTACGAGGTTGCCGACTGGACTCACTGCCTGGTGATGATGCAGCCGAGCGCCTACTCACCTGGTTGGATGCCTATCAGGTTCGAGGATCATTTGATGATCGCACCCTGGTGATTGCCGAACGGGAGTCCCTGCTATGACCGTTCTTGATGCTACTTTGAGCGATGGCCGCAAGGCTCAATACGTCCTGGTAGATAACCCACCAGCGGGCGGAATGAAAAAGACTTATTTCAGCCCAGATCGTTCATATGTAGTGCAGTTCTATCACAAGCAATCGGCCGCGCATGATCCGCAGCGTAAGTCGCGATTGGAAGCGATTTTAGGCAAATACAATCCTACGATCATTCAGGCCCAAGGCGGTGCAGCGGCCAGTGAAACCTCGGCGGATTATTTCAAGCGCCTGTTTTGTTGGCCGACTGGCATTGTAGTGCAACCCGATATTGGCATCGTTGCTCCGACCTATCCAGGGCATTATTTCTTTGCCGATGGCCCGTTCAAAGGCAAGGAGAAGGAAGGTGGCTGGTTTTTGGGAACCAAGACACGCAAGCTATTGCCAGGGTCTGAACTAGGAAACTGGAAAGGTTATTTCAGCTTGTGCATCTGCATGGCTCGCGCCGTTCGCCGTTTGCATCTAGCTGGTTTGGCACACTCTGACCTGTCCTCGAAAAACGTGCTGATCGACCCTTTGCAGGGTACCAGCGTCATTATTGACATCGATTCCCTGGTAGTACCGGGTTTATATCCACCAGATATGATGGGTTCACCGGGTTATATCGCGCCCGAAGTGCTCGGCACTCAGCATTTACCGATCAACGATCCCAATCGCCACCTACCCAGCATCGCAACCGATCAACATGCCCTAGCAGTGTTGATCTACCAATATCTGTTATTGCGCCATCCGTTACGGGGACCAAAACTACATTCCACTGCTTCGGCGGAAGAGGATGAGCATTTGGCAATGGGCTCCAAGGCGCTGTTCGTCGAACACCCTGCGGATTCTTCGAACCAACCCCGCGATTTAAAGATACCGTATACGATACTGGGGCAGGATCTTACGGACCTAATCAAGCGAGCTTTTGTCGATGGCTTGCACGCTCCACATAAGCGACCGGCGGCAGCGGAGTGGGAGCGTGGACTGACAAAAACCTGGGATATGTTGATTCCCTGCACCAATCCGGTCTGCACACACCAGATGTTTGTACTAGCGGATCCCCGATCTGTGTGTTGTCCGTTCTGCAAGACGTTCTATCCGATAAATACTTTGCCCGTGCTGAAACTGCGCTCCGAACGGCGGCCGGGGCAATGGTTGCCCGACGGTCAAATTGTCGCTTTTCACAATCAGTCTCTATTCCCATGGCACGTTTTCGATAACCTCTATTCTGGCGAACTAGCGGATCGAACGCCGCAAGCCTACTGTGTGTTTCATGAAGGGCGCTGGTTACTGATCAACCAGGCCATGGATTCACTGACCTCACCCGGTGGTAACCGAGTACCGATTGGCAGCGCGGTAGAATTGAAAGACGGAGCGCGATTCCGGCTTTCCCAGCAAGCGCACGGCCGCATTGCGGAAGTACAGCTTCTTCAGGTGTGAGGTTCAATCATGCCTGAAACGATCTGGTTAGCCCCCCAAGCCAGCGCAAACGAGCTGCAAGCCCGATTGAATGCGCAATCGGCAGGAGCCAGTGTCAACTTCGCACCTCAGCGCGAATATCCCGGCCCGGTGGTTCTGGAGCAGAATCTGGTTTTGGATGGATGCGGCGCGACGCTGTGGGCACTCATGGGACCAGTGTTGACCGTCAAAGCAGCTGTATGCCTGCAAAATCTTCGTATCGAGATCACGGGTGATGCATCAACATTGGATGTGGTGGCATGTGCGATTCTCGTTGCGCCCGGTGGCCATTTGACTCTGAAGAATGTGGAAGTGCGTGGCCTGGTGTGCGGCCTGCCCCAAGAAGAAGGTGTCTGGCATTATCCGCACAGTTTGGCGCTGGGCGGCATCACGCCGAATATGGCACACGATTGGCGGTTCATCCTATATGTTCCTGTGGATTGTCAGATCGAATCACATATTTCGGGCTTAAAGATCACACCGAATGAGTTGCGCATTGGGATCAACGATCTTCAGATACACGTCGATTCATTACCACGCGATTTTCTGTTGGATGGTCATTTGACGCTTAGTACCCCAGTGCTGCGGCGGCGAATCACGGTTACGGCTTATGCCGATGAATCATCAGCCGCGTTGCGGGGACAGGGACAGACTATCTGGACGCCACCAGTCAAACTCTCCCCACTCGCCGCCCAAGCAAATGCGTCATCTACCTCTGTTCCATCTGAGCCAATAGCAACAACTAGCACTCTGCCTGAGTCCAGTACTGGCACCTTATCTGTACCGAAAGCGTCACCAGTGTCTAAAGCCAAGCCTACGCCACGCCCGAGAGATAAAGTGCCGCGTTTACGGCGAGATCAGATGCCAAACGGGTTATTTACGCCAGCGAGCGATACTCCAAAACCAGTTGTCCCGGAAGGTCTCGACCCGCCGATATCAAAAATTGTCCTGAGTGAGCTTTTTCTGGATAACCCGCAATCACAAAATCTGGATGTTCAGCCCGTTCTAATTGATGCCTCGCCTGCGCCGATTCAACCTGAAGAGGATGGCATCAGCACCCAGGATATTTGGACCAATCAAGCTATGACATCCCACCGCCCCATCGGGACACGCACTTCCCAAAGCAGTACGGCCATTCCTGGTCTTTTTGGAGGTAAAGACGACACGCATTCCCAAACGTCGCCAGAAACATCGCCACAACCCGGTGCGGCGTCTACTGTTTCGGATTGGACTGAAGACGATAGCTTGGCTTCAAAAAAACGACGGCACACGACATCGTTACCCGTTGATTTTGGCGAGGCTTTCAAAACTCGGGATCCCTAACAGCTACCTACTGACACTTACCGAGGAATTCACCGTGCCCAAGATTAGCAAACCCAATCGCCCCTTAGCGGATGTCAACGTGTTGCCACGCAAGGATGGCTCGCACGAAGTCGTAATCTGTTTCATGCCCGACCCCGATGTGTTGGTGGGTGAAGGTAACTCCAAGGCATTCCTGGCGTTGGATGCCTCTGCTTCTCTTAAAGCCATGTACGGTGGCGCCACCGTCTTCGATACCGCCCCCAACTATGTGCAAGCCGTCGCCCGCAAGATGGGCGAAATCCTGACCTCGGTCACCAAAAACGGCAAAGTCTCGGCGCTGTACTGGGCGGTCAGCCCGGACGGTAGCAAAACCGAAATGATCGGTGAATTGGGTGATACGGATTGGCTCAAGGCCACCATCAGCGGCCCGAAACGTGAGAAATGGGGGCGCGGCACCAAACTGCTGCCGGCCATCCAGTACGGCGTGGAACAGATTGCCAAAGATGCGGACTGGACCATGGGTGTTATCGTTACCGACGGCATCATCGAAGATGAGCAGGATTGTCTCAACTACTGCTTAAGCGTGGGCAAGGCAATCGCCGATGGCAAGCGCAAGCCTATCAAACTGGTGCTGATCGGCATCGGTCAGGATGTGGATGAAGATCAATTGGAACGCTTCGACGACATGTTCGAGGGCAGCGGTATTGACTACGATCTTTGGTCGCATGGCATGGTGGCTTCGATGCAGGAGGAGGCCGACATCCTGGCGGTGCTTTACGGCGAATTGATGGATGAAGAGGTCACCATTGCTCCATCAGGCAGTGTCGAAGACGGTTCCGGCAAAGTGCTGGCGTCTTGGTCCGATGGCTTACCCGGTAAGTTTCGGGTCATCCTCCCCAAGGGGCAAAGCATCCTTGTGATCCGCACGCCTAATGGTAGCGTCGAGCAGGATCTTTCCGAGGCGATTTAGCCGCATTCCCCGACGCCATTTGGCGATGGAGTAGCCCCGCATGAAACCCATTGTGATTCCGGTTGGCCGCACCGCACCGGAATTTGGCAAGGTGACCCTCTGGCCCAATCAAACCGGCCTAAAGGTGGAAATCACCATTCTCAGCGAACCGCAGGGTCGAGAAGCGGAGGGTTGGCGTACCGGAATCGCTCTGGATGCCAGTTCTTCGATGCAGGACGCCTACGGTCGCCGCTTGTTGGGTAAGGTGCCGCCACCGCTACTTCAGGAGTATATCGCCAAGGGTTGGGTGGAAGAACGGCGAGCCGATGGTCGCCCATTGCGTGTCTTTCAGCGTGCGGCCTACGATGACGCTATCGCTCGTGGCCACCTGAAATTCACTCCAAACACCGTAGAACCTTGCGCGCAGGAGTGGATCGCCTATCTGGCCGACAACCTTGATGCGCACGGTGAAACGACGGTGATCTACTGGGCTTGCGGATCGGGGGAAGCCATCGAAGTATTGGGTGATATCAGCGAAGATCGTGCCGTTCAGACCGCAATTCACGGCCCGATCCAAACCACCTTCGGCATTCAAACCCACCTGCTGCCTGCCTTGCGCTACTTCGCGGATCGCTTCACCACTGCACGGCGCGGCATGTATCTATTTATCACCGATGGGCGGATCGATGATTTCGAGGCCGTTACCCGCTATTCCACCCAACTTGCCCAAGCGATTGAAGCGGGTCAACGCCATCCGCTCAAAGCCGTCCTCATTGGCCTGGGCAATCAAATTGATTCCACCCAGATGGAGGCCCTGGATGCGCTAGACACAGGTACGACGGTTGACGTATGGGATTGTAAATACGCTGGAGAAATACGCTCTTTACGTGACATCTTTGCCGAAGTGGTCAGCGAATACCAAACAGTCGCGCCCACCGCAACCGTGTATGACCATCAAGGTGCCGTCATCAAGAGATATACCGACGGTGTGCCCGCCCGTCTTCAATTTGAACTACCCCCAGGCTGTACAGCCTTTGAACTGGAGGTATTGGGGCGACGTATCCGCCAATCATTGTCGCTTCATCCCTGAGCGCAGGAATATTGCCATGTCGCTATGGAATAAATTATTCGGCAACAAATCGCCATCAACCTCAAATCCAACTGTCTCACAGCCCGCTATCGGTAGGAACCGACAACTACCCAGCCAACAAGTCGCCCCGGAATTTGGCGAAGTGGATGTGCAATCGGTTGGTGATCAGAACCGAATTCTCTTCACCATCTTGATGGAACCCACCGGCACAGAAGCGGAGGGTTGGCAAACCGGTGTGGCATTGGACGCCAGTGCCTCCATGCAAGGAGTATTCGGCCGATTACTATTGACCGGACCAAAGGGGCCCTTACCGGAAGCGCTTCAAAAGCAATATGAATCTCAAAGCTGGGTTACTAAAACCAAACAGGATGGCGGTAGTTACATCATATATTCTATGTCCGCTGTGCAAGATGCTTTGGAGCGCGGCCACTTTATATACACCCAGAATGAAGCGGAACCCCAGGCGCGCACTTTCACGGCTTATCTGGCTGATAATCTCGATGCTGATGGCGGTACTACAGTTATTTACTGGGCATGCGGTGATGGCACCCGAGTTGAAATCGTTGGTGACCTCACGGGAAAAGATTGCCAGCAAGCTGTTTTTAGCGGTCCTAGCAGTCTAGGATTCGGTAACACTACTCATTTGACACCCGCCGTGCGTTATTTTGCCGAACGCTTTCGAGATGCTAAACGTGGTATGTATCTCTTCATCACTGACGGTCGCCTTGACGATCTGGAAGCGGTCAAGCGCTATACCATCGATCTTTGTCGAGAGATCGCGCAAGGACACCGTAATCCGCTCAAATGTGTATTGATCGGCTTAGGTGAAGAGATCGACGAAAAGCAAATGGAAGAACTTGATGATTTAGATTCAGGAACGGATGTAGATATCTGGGATCACAAGATCGCCAATGAAATGCGTGACTTAAAAGAAATTTTTGCCGAAGTGGTGAGCGAAAATCAAATCATCGCTCCCACCGCCCGCATTTATGACTCGGATGGGCAAGTCATCCGGAATTTTACTGACGGTTTGCCGGCTAAGGTGATTTTTGACTTACCTCAGCGTTCGACTTGGTTTGAACTCGAAGTGGCGGGCAGACGAATACGGCAATCGATTGTCTAACTTTGCCGTAATGCAGCAAAACGGGGATTAAAACACCCCATCAGCCTTCCCTCAATCTAGAGTTCGCTCCACTCGCAATACGTCAATTGGGAGAGGTGCTTCACCCCTCCCAAGCCTTCTCCAAAAACCCAAAAGATAGTCGCCAGAAAGGAACCCAAACGGGCGATGACCCTCCGCCCGATAATGGACTTACACTCTTCAAGCAATGGTTTACCGCTTGGATCACCCATATTCAGACCTGCAAAGTACCCACCGATTTCCACACTGAGGGATTCCGATCTTATGTTGATCCGAGTTGGATATGACATTATTTTTGAACATCCGGCACCGACGCCGATCATTACGATGCTCTACCTGCATCCCACGCGCAAACCTTCGATCCGGCGCGGCGATTACTTGCTGGTCGAGCCACTGATGTCGGTCGGCGAATACACCGATATTTTTGGGAATCATTGCGGTCGCTTGGTGGCACCCGCCGGACCGATCCGATTTTGGAACGACGCGGTGGTTGAGGACAGTGGCCAGCCCGATTGCCAAAATCCCGCTGCCAAGCAGCACGAAATCCATGACTTGCCGAATGAGACGCTCACCTTTCTGATGCCAAGTCGCTATTGCGAGGTCGATCGAATGGTCGATCTGGCTTGGCAACTGTTTAGTGCCGTGCCAAAAGGCTGGGCGCGGGTACAGGCGATCTGCGATTTCGTGCATCACCACATTAAGTTTGACTACATGCAGGCCAGCAAGACGCGCACTGCCTACGAAACCTACCAGGAGCGGGTTGGCGTCTGTCGCGACTTCACCCACTTGGCTATCGCGTTGTGTCGCTGCCTGAATATTCCGGCTCGGTATTGCACCGGATATCTCGGTGACATTGGGGTGCCGGTAACGGGTCCGATGGATTTCAGCGCTTGGTTTGAGGCTTATTTGGGTGGTCGCTGGTACGCCTTCGACCCACGCAACAATATACCCCGTGTCGGCCGAGTGCTGATGGCGCATGGCC
>JACSSB010000238.1 GCA_014879435.1 Phycisphaerales bacterium | reverse complement strand
GAATTGTGGATCGTGCCGTTCTCCAGATAATCGCGCACCTGATCGGCCACCATGATCGCGCAATTCTCTTCGGCCTCACCCGTGGAAGCTCCCAGATGCGGCAACATGATGACGCGAGGATGATCCTTCAAGCGACTAGTGGGAAAATCACACACGTAGGTTCTCAGCTTGCCCGCTTGTAACGCCTCGTACAGCGCTTCTTCATTCACCACGCCTTCACGCGAGAAATTCAGCAGCGTCAATTCTGGCCGACTGTTCTTCAAAAACTGGGCGTTGATCAAATTCCGAGTATCGTTGTTTAGTGGTACATGCAAGCTGATGAAATCGGCTTGCGCCGCCATCTCGTTGACGCTCAGTACCTGCTCGACCTGAGAAGAAAGCTGCCAAGCATTGTTGACGGTAATGTGTGGATCGTAGCCGATCACCCGCATTCCTAGCGCACGGGCAGCATTAGCGACTTTGACCCCAATCGCGCCCAGCCCGATCACACCCAGAGTACGATTCGGCAGCTCGATACCCACAAATTTCTTTTTGCCGGATTCGACCTGCTTGGACAGCTCGGCATCGCTGCCTTGCAGATTGCGGGTGTAATCCCAAGCCGGGCAAATATTGCGTGCGGCCAGCAGCATTCCGGCGATGACCAGTTCCTTGACCGCGTTGGCATTGGCACCCGGCGCATTGAACACGCAAATACCCTGAGTGGTCATTTGCGGTACGGGAATATTGTTCACACCGGCACCGGCACGGCCTACCGCTCGGAGGCTGGCGGGAATCGGCCAATCGTGCATGCTGAAGGAACGTAGCAGCACGGCATCAGGATTTTGAATCTCGGAGGCGATCTCATAGCGATCGCGGGGCAGGCGTTCCAGACCGGAAATACTGATATTGTTGAGGGTGAGGATCTTATACATGACGCGTCAACCATTCGCCTGAAAAAAAGAACACCCCGAACGCGCACGTCCGGGGCCGAAACGAAAAAATAAAGGGTATTTAGCCGTGCCGCTTCTGGAAATCGGCCATGAAGTCCACCAGGGCTTTGACGCCTTCCAGCGGCATGGCGTTATAGATGCTGGCGCGCATCCCGCCGACCGAACGGTGGCCGGACAGAGCCAGCAGACCAGCACTCTTGGCTTCGGCCAGGAAGGGTTTATCCAGCGCGGCATCGGACAGGGTGAATGGTATGTTCATCCACGAGCGATAGGCGGGATCGACCGGGTTCTTGTAGAAGCCAGATTCATCAATGGCCTTGTACAGCAAGTCGGCCTTGGCTTGGTTACGCGCACCCATCGCCGTCAGTCCACCCTGCGCCTTCAACCACTGAAATACCAGCCCGGCGATGTACCAGGTATAGGTGGGTGGCGTGTTGTACATCGACCCTTCTTTGGCCATGGCGGCATAGTCGAACATCGTCGGCGTGCCAGCGATGGTCTGCCCGATCAAATCCTCACGGATGATGACGATGGCCATGCCTGCGGGTCCGATATTCTTCTGGGCACCCGCGTAGATCACACCGAGTTTGCTCACATCCAGCGGACGCGACAGCAGGGTGGAGGACATGTCCACCACCAGCGGCACGCCACCGACATCAGGAATTTCCTGTATTTCGACGCCATTGATGGTTTCGTTTGGCGTGTAGTGCAAATAGGCTGCTTGCGGATTGCATTTCCAAGTATCGCGGGCCGGCACGGTGGTGAAGTTCACCGCTTCGGAGCTGGCGACTACGTTGACTTGGCAGAATTTCTTGGCTTCGGAAATCGCCTTCTTCGACCACTGTCCGGTGTTCAGATAATCCGCCTGGGTCGCACCACGCAGCAGATTCATCGGAACCATGGCGAATTGGGCGGAAGCACCGCCTTGTAGGAACAGTACTTTATAAGTGGTGGGAATACTCAACAGCTCGCGCAGATCGGCTTCGGCCTGCTCGGCAATGGAGACGAATTCCTTGCCGCGATGACTCATTTCCATCACCGACATACCGGAACCGTGCCAGTCGAGCATTTCGGCCTGGGCCTGTTCCAGAACCGCCTGAGGAAGCACGGCGGGACCCGCGCTAAAGTTGTATGGACGAGGCATTTTCGATTTCCTTCATAACTGCACTGAAATGCCGCGCATGGTAGCAGAAACGTCCGATTTCGGATAATGGCCGAAACGATTTCGTCTCGATAAAATCAACCGCTCCGCACCTATCCATGAGGCATCTCTACGGATCACCGGCGTGGCCCACCTGCCTTCTACCTTTTGCCCAAACGATCTATGAAGCGCCTCTATCCTTGGTTATTCGTATTTTTGTGGAGCACCGGCTTTATTGGCGCTCGATTTGGCCTGCCGTACTCTGAGCCGCTCTCCTTTCTGCTGGCGCGTTATTTGTGCGTCATCGTCTTGATGGGAGCAATCGCTTATCTGAGCCGTGCGCCATGGCCGACTGAACCTCGTCAATGGGCGCATATCGCCGTGTCTGGAGTGCTGATCCATGCCATCTACCTGGGAGGCGTATTCGTCTCTATCAAGCACGGCTTACCGTCTGGAATCGCCGCTTTGGTGGTCGGGATGCAGCCGCTACTGACTGCGATTGGTGCGGGTTGGCTACTCGGAGAACGGGTAAGCGCCCGACAATGGGCTGGGTTGATGCTAGGTTTCATCGGAGTGGTATTCGTGGTGGCTGGCCGGTTTGGAATCACCGCCGATCTCGGCCCGATGCTGATCCCGGCTTTCATCGCCTTGCTAGGTATTACCATAGGGACGCTGTATCAGAAGCGATTTTGCCCTGGCTTCGATCTGCGTACCGGCTCAGTGATTCAGTTCAGTGTCAGCGCCGTGGTGACGGGCATCGCCATCGTACTGTTCACGGAATTTCACATCGTTTGGACCGGTGAGTTTGTATTCGCACTCGGATGGTTGGTACTGGTATTGTCCATCGGGGCGATCAGTCTGTTGAATCTACTGATTCACAGCGGTAGCGCAGTCAATGTGGCCAGCCTGTTTTATCTAGTGCCTTTGAGTACGGCACTGATCGCGTGGGCTATCTTTGGCGAGACGCTGCCTCCAATTTCTCTACTCGGCATGGTACTGGCGGTAGGAGGTGTTTATTTGGTAGTCAAGCAGCGGCGCTGAAAAGCACCTCAGGCGATCCGCCTAGCGTGATGCAGTGCTGCGTTATTTCCTGTCTTCTCAGAATAAAAAGGAGGGTTGACTCTCATGATGCTTGGTTTGGAATTACTCCTAATTATCGTCTGTTTGCTTTATGGCGCACGCAAGGGCGGTGTAGCGCTTGGATTACTGGGTGGCATCGGTGTGGTGGTGCTGACCTTTGTTTTCCAAATATCACCCGGCAAGCCACCGGTAGATGTGATGCTCACCATCGTCGCGGTAGTGGCGGCTTCGGCGACGCTACAAGCATCGGGGGGCTTAGAGGTATTGCTGCTGATGGCCGAGAAGATGTTGCGGCGCAATCCTAAATATATCTCTGTGCTCGCACCCTTCGTCACCGCTTTTCTCACTATGCTGTGCGGCACCGGTCACGTGGTTTACACCATGTTGCCGATCATCTACGACATCGCCATCAAGAACGGTGTCCGACCTGAACGCCCGATGGCAGCCGCTTCGGTCGGCGCACAGATGGGTATCATCGCCAGCCCGGTATCGGTAGCTGTGGTCTCCTTGGTGGCGTTTCTAGCCAAAGCACCAGCGGGTGCACATCACGTTGATTTCGTCACCTTGTTATCGGTCACCATTCCTTCGACGCTGGCTGGAGTGATGATGATCGGTATTTTCAGTTGGTTCCGGGGGAAGGATCTCGACAAAGATCCTGAGTTTCAGGCGCGAATCGCCGATCCAGAAACCCGCAAATTCATCTACGGTGAAACCACCACCCTACTCGGTAAGGAATTGAAACGCGATCAGTGGATTGCGATGTGGATTTTCGTCGGTGCCATTGCTGTGGTGGCGACGCTGGGTGCTTTTGAAGGATTACGCCCCCATTTCGATGGCAAAGCACTTTCTATGGTGCTGACCATTCAAATGTTCATGATGATGGCCGGCGCCTTTATCCTGATCTTCACCAAGACCAACGCGGGAAGCATCGGTAAAACCGAGGTATTCCGAGCGGGTATGATCGCGGTAGTGGCGGTATTCGGTGTGGCCTGGATGGCCGATTCGGTGTTCGATGCCAATTTGCCGACGATCAAGGCAGCACTGTCGGAAATGATCAAGAGCCAGCCGTGGACCTATGCCCTCGCCCTGTTGATCGTCTCCAAGTTCGTCAATTCTCAGGCCGCCGCCATCAGCGCCATGGTGCCGGTAGCGCTATCAATCGGGGTCGAGCCAGGATACGTGGTCGCCTTCGCGGCCGCCTGCTATGGCTACTACATTCTGCCGACCTATCCCAGCGATTTGGCGGCGATTCAATTCGACCGTTCGGGTACTACCCATATCGGTAAATACCTGATCAATCACAGCTTTATTTTCCCTGGCCTGATCGGCGTGGGGACATCCTGCGTGGTGGGCTATTTCCTGGCAGCAGCACGCGGATTAGTGTGAGCCGTTGAGATAAGGCGACTGGTGGGCGTTTTAGAGTTCGCCAGTCGCTGATTCTGGACTCCCGCCTGCGCGGGAGTGACGATATCCACCACCATTCTCTTCGGGTGGATGCGCTCCGCTTATCTGTCCTACCCCACTCTCATCATCTTTCCTCTTTAATCCCGCCGCTTTTCACCCATTCCCCAGCATTCGCCTATTCTGAAGTCACTACATCCAAGGATGTTGAACTTCCATTCGGCAAATCCACTTTTGAATGCATCGGGTATGCAACGATGCATTTTCGGCGATGCCAAAAGTCATTTGAGCGGCTATCCCGGAAAGCGCGATGAATTCAGTCAGCGATATTGCACGTAATTATGATCAATATTTCGCCAGTCATTTATACGACAGGCGTTATCCCGGCCCCAATCCTTCAAGCCTTGCCGTCATCATTCATGAGATCGCTCAGGGTAGAAAAAAACTTCTGGATCTGGGCTGCGGTAACGGTCGTTATACCATCCCGCTATTGGCGCAGACAGGCGCCAACATCATCGCCTGCGATATGAGCCACCAAGCGATCAACACCTTGTCGTTACGGTGCGCTAAATATATCGAAATGGGCCGTTTACAGCCGGTATGCAGCGACTCATCGATCTTGGCCAACTGGCTTGATGAAGACGAACGCTTCGATTTGGTGATCATGATGTTTGGGGTGCTGGGCCACATTTCCTCGCGCACACTGCGCCAAAACACGCTTACCACGATTCGAAAATTACTGCGACCGGGAGGGCGGTTGATCGTAACCGTACCCAATGTCGCACGCCGCTTTCGCAAACGGCAAATCATGGCGCAACCACTGGTACGGGCGGGTCGGCTGGAGCCGGGCGATATTTTTTACCAGCGAACGATGGGCGATGTGGTGGTCAATCTGTACTACCACCTGTATGCCCTGGATGAATTGGTGTTGGATCTGAAACAAGGCGGATTCCGCCCGCTTTATCTGGGTCCAGAAAGCGTTCTACCGGAAAGTGGCGTCGTTCGCTCGATCTCGGTGCGCTGGATCGACCGTATTCTGGCCGCCCTTCTACCCTTGCGTTACGCCTACGGATTTCTCGCCATGGCCGAGGTCGAACCGGCAGTGACGGACCATGATCATTACCAGGATAGGCCACGCGAATGAAGCGTGGCTCGATTCTTCTTGGCATCTGCATCCTGACGCTGGTCGCCCTGCTATCCGCTCCAAAGGCGCTGGCCGACCGTCTGGATCTCATTCAGAAGCGCGGCACCTTGATCGTCGGCGTCAAATCCGACTATCCCCCCTTCGGCATGCTGGATGCCAATGGCCGCTTGATCGGCTTTGAAGCCGATTTAGCCGCCGATTTGGCCCACCGCTTGGGTTTTGACTTGCAGCTAGTCGCGGTCAGTTCCACCAATCGTCTGCAAAAGCTGGAGGAAGGGGCGATTGATGTGGTGATCGCCACTTTAGGTGACACCTCACAACGCCGACAAATCGCCACCCTCATCGAACCGAATTACTACGCCAGCGGTGCCACGGTCATCGCTTCCCCACAAGCGCGGCTGTCGAGTTGGGCCGATCTGCGCGGCCAAAAGGTCTGCGCCACCCAAGGCGCTTATTTCAATCGGGCGATGGCCGAACGCTTCCTGCTCGATCTGCAAATCTTCAATGGCACCCGCGATGCCCGGTTGGCGCTGCGCGATGGGCGCTGCATCGCTTGGCTATATGACGACACCGGCATCATCGGCATTCTCGGTGAGTCGCAACGGGCAGAGGAACAAACACCGCTGCCTTCGATGATGATCTCGCCATGGGCCATGGCGATTGCCGCTTCGGAGCGTGGATTGCGGCTGGAACGCGCCATTTCTGAGGTCATCGCCGACTGGCACCGCAGCGGCTGGCTGATCGCTACTGAACGCCGTTGGGGCATCGAACCCAGCCAATTTCTGGCCGATCTGCACCAACTGTGGAGCCAGACCCGCCCCGACGGCACACCGGTTTGCACCCGCCTGCCCGACGGGAACTGGCCCGCCGAGTGCCGTAACAAACTGCTATTGACCTCCACCGAGGTTGGCGGCTTGCACCGTGTCGGTCTCTTGCTGAAGGAACAAACCGGACTCAATCTGAGCATCCTTTACGATGGCTATGATCGCCATCTGTTTCTGTCCGGTATCGGGATGACCTTAAAGCTGATGGTGGGCGCTATCGTCGGCAGTCTGTTGCTGGGTTGCCTGGGGGCGCTGGTGGCCGAATCGGGTATTCCGGGACTCAATGGCTTGGTGCGACTAACGACTGCCGTGGGTCGGATGACGCCTCCCCTACTGCTGATTTATCTGGTGTTCTTCGGTATTGGCCACATCGCAGTCACGCGTTTCGGTTGGAGCTTCGATGGTTCCACGATCACCATCTTCTGCCTATCGGTATACACCGGTTGCGCTATCGTTTTTGCTCTGCTCGAAGCCTGCACTATTCTCAAAAATCGAGAACCGAGCTTCGTACTGCGTGGACGCACTCTGCCACGGGCTATGCGTCTCGCCTCTGCCGCCGTGATCGGCGCCTTGGTCAATGTGGTGAAAGCCACCGGCATGGCCAGCGCCATCGCCGTGCCGGAACTGATCTCTGTTTCCACCGCCATCATCGCCGAACAAGGGAATGCAGCGGTCATGATGAACGTGCTGCTGATCGTGTATTTCCTGTTGGTGATGGCGGTGGTTCAGCTTTTCAGCTATTTCGAGCGCAGGCTGTCTCCGCATGAGCTTCCCTGAAATTGCCGGGATGCTGCTGGCCTGGACCCCGTTTCTGGCGGAAGGCTTCGCCTGGAATATTCTGATGTCGCTGCTCGCCATGGTCATTGGCACCGTGCTGGGTGCGGTGTTGGCATGGCTGCGGCTGTCGGAACGGAAAGCACTGACCCGTGCCAGCCTGCTTGCCACGGAACTGACGCGCAATGTACCCACCTTCGTCTTCCTGTTTTATCTGGCCTTTCTGATTCCAGCGGAATTCGAGGTTTCGGGCCAAATCTATCCCTTTCCCGCCTGGCTCAAGGCCGCACTGGCGCTGTCGGTAGCGGTGATCGGCTTCGTCTCCGACAACCTGTTCGTGGCGTGGCGGCACTGGCGCAACCACGATCATGCAGCCGCGTTGCTGTTCGTACCGAGCTGGACTCTGTATTTGGTGATCATCGTCATGGCATCGAGTACCGCTTCGGTCATTGGCGTGAGCGAAATCGTATCGCGCTGCAACGTAGTGATCGCGGCGGTGGGCGGGGACGAAACGATGCTGTGGGTCTACGCCTACGCCATCGCTTACTTCTTGCTGTTTTGTTTTCCGGTCAACTGGGCGATGGGGCGAGTGAAACATCATCTGTTGATGCATGTCAGTACCAAGGTACGCAAGGGTGAGGAACGAGGGGAAAAAACGTGAAACGAATCGCCACGGCATTTCGCAGTCATCGGTCGAAGGTCGTGGCAGTCATGCTCATGCTACTAGCACTGGCCGCACCCACCAGCGGATGGGCGGAACCAGTCCTCGATCGCATCGCCAATACCGGAGTTTTCAACGCCGGTACCCGCGCCGATGCCCTCCCTTTTGCTTATCGGGAGAAAAAGGGCCGCCAAGTACGGCTGGTCGGCTTTTCGGTCGATCTGCTTGGCGAAATCCACAAACGGCTGGAACAGCATTTCGGGCGGCGGATCGTGATGAACCTACAGGAAACCACCGCCAGTAACCGCCTGGAACGGGTGGCCAGCGGTGCCATCGATATTGAATGTGGCATCACTACGCCCACTTGGGAGCGACAGCAACAGGTCGATTTCTCCATCCCTTTCTTCGGCAATGGCACCCGTATTCTGACTCAGCGCAGTACCGCGCAACACTTAGCCGATCTGCGTGGTAAACGCATCGGCGTCGTCGCTGGCACCACCACCGCCGCCATCCTCGCCGAACATCTGCCGGATGCGGTAATCATCGAAATGCCCGATATGGATACCGGTTTTGTGCGCTTCGAGCGTGGAGAAATCGATGCTTTATCCAATGTTGGGGTCGTGTTGCGCGCCCAGGTCGAGAAAAGCCCACTCAAGAGCAAGGTCGTGCTACTGCCGCACACCGATGATTTGTCCTACGAGGCCATCGCCTGCATCCTGCCTTTGAATGATTCCGCGTGGCGAACCTTCGTCAATCGAGTGCTAGCCGATCTTCTCGATGGGGTGGACGAATATCGCGGCGCTTACATCGAGATTTACGAGCGCTGGTTCGGACCGCGTGGTGCGATCTATTTCCCACTCGATTACGCGGTGGCCCAACGGCTAGCCGCTGCGCTGATCTGGCTTCAGTAGGCGTGTAACCATGACCCTGCGCCGCCGACTGTTCCTCTTAGTCACGCTGATCATCGTTGTCGGTATTTCCACTGCTGCTGCGTTGTTTGCTTATCTGTCCTGGCGATCCGTTCTGGAACGCACCGAGCGCGATGAACGCTTGGTCGCACAACTGCTGTCCCAATCCATCGGTTTGATTCAGCAGGTGCCGGAAGTGATCCAAGAGATCGTCGGCAGCGATGTACAAGCCCAGGCCGATATTGTCGCGCATCTGACGCGGATCGCACGGCAACGGAAGGCGTCCGCCACGGAAATCAATCGCGCTCTGCGTGGGATTGCGGCCGAAAATAGCATCCCCGAAATTTGGGTAACGGATGCTAGCGGCAAGCCCATTTTCTGGTCGATTGACGATGTAAACGCGCGTATTAGCGCTGATTTTGGGGTGATGCAGCACCCGATTTTCCGGCCCTTGCTGGAAGGGCGCAAGTTCAGCATCTTCACCGCTTTGCAACATCGCGAACCGGGCAGCCACGAGGCCAATCTGCAACACCACGAACCGGACAGCCACGATTTTTACTATGGCGGTGTCACCTTGCCGGATCGGGATGGGATGGTCCTGATCGCCCGCCGTCCCGAACGTATCGACCGCATCATTGGCCGCATCGGTTTGAAGCGGCTGATGGAGACGGTCATGGCCGCAGCGACCATCGACACCATCTGGGTTTTTGACGAAACCCTGAAACCAGTAGCGGTCAGCGCTACGCCCGACCGGGATCATGCGACTGAATTGAGTGCGGAGGTACGCGCCTTGATCGAGCAGGTCGTGGGGCATAGCACACCGGCGTCTTATCTACAAAATGGCGGCATACACCAGGTGCTGTTGGGTCAGGCGCGCTTGTATGTCGCTGCGCCCATTTTCAATACGGACGGCTTGCCTGACGGGGCTGCGCTGATGAGTCTGCCAGTGAATATGCAGACCGAATTCAATTCTCTGCTCTTGGTCGGTGGTGGACTGACCGTGCTGTTGTTGCTAGCGAGCATGATTCTGGCGCTGCCTTTTCTCGACCGCATCGTCGGGCCGCTGGCACGGCTGACCGTGCAGACCCGTCGTCTGGTGAAACACGATTTTCGGGCCGATGCAGAAATGCGCGAAGAATTGCTGGACGTATCTCGCAACCGGGCCGATGAAGTCGGTTGCTTGGGCAACGCCTTGTCCTCAATGGTATTTCAACTCGAAACCCATATCAGCGAACTCAAAGAAACCACCGCAGCAAAAGAACGGATCGAAGGCGAACTCTCAGCGGCGCGAAATATCCAAATGGGCATGTTACCCCAGGTCTTCGCGCTACCGGGTCATGCCGAGTGCGATCTGTACGCGGTGCTGGAACCAGCTAAGGCGGTGGGTGGCGATCTGTTCGATTTTTTCCTGCTCGATACCCATCGCTTATTCGTACTGGTTGGCGATGTATCGGATAAAGGAGTACCCGCCGCTTTGTTCATGGCGGTTACTAAGACTTTGTTTGCCGTGGAGGCGCGCCGCGATGCTTCATCGATCAGCGGGATCGTGGCACGGGTCAATGCCGCGTTGTGCGAGAACAATCCAGAAAGCATGTTCGTTACCGTGCTTGCGGGCATTTTGGATTTGTGCAGCGGTGAATTTGTCTTCTGCGATGGCGGTCACGAGCGGCCCTGGGTGTTGCGGCGGGAAGGTCCGCCGGAGCAGGTCGCAAAGCAAGGTGGAGTGGCTTTGGGCTTTTTAGCCGATGCCGTTTATCGGGAAGAAAAGCCGATTCACTTGGCGGATGGCGACGGTTTGCTGCTCTATACCGACGGGGTGAGCGAAGCGATGAATGCCAATAACGCAGCGTTTACGGTAGCACGCTTGGGTGAAGCGCTGGCCGCACTGGATCAGCAAGCATCCGCCCGCGAAACCGTTGAGCAGCTTATGGCCGAGATTGAGAGTTTCGTATCGGCTTATCCACAAAGCGATGACATCACCTTGATGGCTTTGCGTTGGCGTCACCCAGCCCATCCTCATAACCTCTAAGGTTTTTGTTACACAATCATAATTTAGGGATAAATTTTTTCAGATAAATGGTTTGCGCTACTAGCTACAAGCGACTTCTATAATTTATGATACAGTCGTAATGTTATCGAACAGTCGCCATGCGGGTGATTGAATCTTCTGTTGGTAGCGCTCCAGGGATGGGTGAATATCTCATAAAATTGTTTATATTCAATAAATTATTTGTGATTTATCCAGGTCAAGGATGCTGCCCTACCTATTGATGGCATACGTTGGGTCTGTAGGAGGAATAAACCATGGTCAAAAAAAAGCTACCTGCAATCATTTCTGCAACGTTAGGTGC
>JACSSB010000159.1 GCA_014879435.1 Phycisphaerales bacterium | reverse complement strand
AGTTGTAGCGGTACCGGCGCAATTTTCTTGACATGCGCCAACCGCAGGATTTCCAAAATTCGAATGTATAGCCAACCAATATCAAATTCCCACCACTGGCTAGACAGCTTGGCTGAACTGGGAAAAGCATGATGGTTGTTATGCAGTTCTTCGCCACCGATTATCAAACCGATAGGCAGGAGATTCGTGGAGGCATCTCGCGGTTCATAATTACGATAACCCCAGTAATGTCCTATTCCATTGACTACCCCTGCCGCCCAAAAAGGAATCCACAATAACTGTATCGCCCAAACACTAAGCCCTGCGATACCAAATAATGTAAGATCGATAAGTAACATCAACATAATGCCTAATTGATCATATTGGGCATAGAGATGACGCTCTAGCCAATCATCGGGTGTGCCATGGCCATAACGCTTCAGGGTTTCTTCCTTAAGCGCTTCAGTGCGATATAACTCTACTCCTTTCCAAAGCACCGTTTGGATACCTAAAACCTGAGGGCTATGAGGATCGTCCGGTGTCTCGCATTTAGCATGATGCTTGCGATGAATGGCGACCCATTCCTTGGTGATCATGCCAGTTGTCAGCCATAGCCAGAATCGGAAAAAGTGGCTGATGACTGGGTGCAGATCAAGGGCACGATGCGCCTGAGCGCGATGCAGAAAAATCGTAACGGCGGCTATGGTGACATGCGTCATAAGCAAGGTCGCCAATACTAATTCCCAGAAGGATAAGTCCAAAAAACCATGAGCGATGAAATTCAACTCTGTACCCTTTAGCAAGCATGATTGGAAAAGTCATCTCCCCAGCCCAATGGCTGGGCTTATTGGGCCTTTATCGCCCTCAATACCGTGGAAGCATCGGATTGACACGCAATACGTTGTTCCGCAGCATGGTCAACATCTGTTTTATCGATAGATAGACTCTTAGACCCCCGGTTGGATCAATTTGTGGTCGAGAGACATGAAATGATAGGAAATTTTGGCCATAACGTACTATCAGGTGACGGATCGGCATAATTGCTTAAAGCGATCGTACTTATGATACCGCCCTACACGAGTTAATGCTTATCAAAAATGTCATGAAAGACAATGTTTTGGTACACGTGGAACATTTGACTCGCAGCTATGGCGATGTCAAAGCAGTCGATGGCATCAGCTTTATCCTGCATACGGGTGAGATTCTTGGATTTCTTGGCCCCAACGGCGCAGGGAAATCGACCACGATGCGGATGCTAGCCGGCGTTCTGGCACCGGACACTGGGCGGATTGTCATCAACGGGGCCGATTTGCTGGATCAGCCACAGCAGGCTAAACAGGCGATTGGCTATCTGCCCGAACGACTCCCGCTTTATCGCGAACTCACGGTGGATGAGCAATTACACTATAGTGCTCGTCTACATGGGCTTGATCGCATCACTTGTCGCCAATCTTTGGATATAGCCAAGGAACGCTGTGGACTGACTAACGTTGGGCGACGCTTAATCGGTAATCTGTCCAAGGGCTATCAGCAACGGGTCGGTCTAGCCCAAGCCCTGCTGCACGATCCCCCAGTACTGATACTCGATGAACCGACCGTTGGGTTGGACCCCAATCAGTTGCGCGAAATTCGTGAATTGATCCGTATGCTGGGACAAGACCGCGGTGTGATTCTATCCACTCATCTGCTGTCCGAGGCTCAGGCGACCTGCACCCATGTGCAGATCATGCGGGCTGGACGGTTGGTGTATGCTGGCGCGCTGACCGATTTGGAACAACAGCGACAATCCGCTCAGCTCCGGATTGGATTGAAGCTGCCACCGCCAACTGCGAATCTGGCGCAGTTACCAGGAGTTCTTCAAGTGGAAGCGCTCGGTGATGGCCGATTCCGACTTTATCACTCTCCCGGTGCCGCACTCCACCGAACCCTGCTCGAACACGCTTGTACCGAGGGTTGGGATCTTTGGGAGATGACTCCAGAACATGCGGGGTTGGAGCAAATCTTTGTTGATCTTACACTGGGAGAGCGCTTGGTATGATCCTGATCATCGCAGCCCAAGATCTGCGTCGCTTGTTCCTGTCGCCGCTGGCCTGGGCTTTATTGGCGATGGCACAAGGGCTGCTGGCGTGGGTTTTCCTGGTTCTGGTGGATGATTTTCAAAACCTGCAGGATCGATTAGGGTTATTGGATAACGCTCCCGGTATCACCGATTTGGTCGCTGCACCGCTGCTTCGGGTTACCGCCTGGGTATTGCTCTTGCTGACGCCGCTGTTGACTATGCGGTTGTTGAGCGAAGAACGTCGTTCCGGCTCGCTGGATCTCCTGCTCTCGGCACCCGCAACACCGGTAGCGATCATCCTCGGCAAGTACCTGGGGGTACTGTTATTCCTGCTAGTTATGATCATGATGGCTGCGCTGATGCCATTGACTCTGATGATCGGTGCGCCGCTCGATCTGGGTAAATTACTTGCCGGTCTTTTGGGCTTATGCCTACTTGCTGGCGGTTTTGCCGCTGTCGGACTGTATCTATCCGCGCTCACCACGCAACCCATGCTGGCGGGAGTCGCTACTTTCGGTCTGCTGCTGCTGTTATGGATAATCGACGTGCCCCGAATCGACCAACAACAAGCCAATAGTCTGCTGAGCTATTTGTCGCTATCGCGGCACTACGATGCGCTGCTACTGGGCTGGTTCGACAGTACGGATGTGGTCTATTACCTCTTGTTCATCGCTACTTTTCTTGGTTTGACGATCCGTCGGCTGGACGATCTGCGACTGCGGAGTTAAGCATGCGGCTTGATCTCTCCACCCGATGGCGACTGCGAGTGCAGAATGCACTGTTTTTTCTATTGTCCGGCCTGCTGATCATGCTGCTGGCTTGGCTGAGCACGCACTATTCGATTCAAGCCGACTGGACCGCCGGTAACCGCAATACGCTGTCTGAAGCCAGCCAGATGTTGCTGAAACGCTTGGATGGGCCGATCCATATCACCGCTTATGCTCGAGATAATCCCTCCCTGCGCGGCGGCATTACTCGATTGGTGAGCCGCTACCAGCGTTACAAACCGGATCTGAGTTTAACTTTTATCAATCCCGATCTGCTACCGGAGCAGGTGCGGAAACTCGGAATCACCAGGGATGGTGAGCTGTATCTGGAATATCGCGGCCGTGGAGAGCGGCTCCAGCAACTCAGCGAACAGGCATTGACTCAGTCTTTGCAGCGATTGGGTCGTCCGCAGGATCGCATCGTAGCGTTTCTTGCGGGTCATGGTGAGCGCAAACCGCAAGGGGTCGCCAATCATGACTTAGGCACTTTCGGCCGGGAGCTGGAACGGGTCGGTATCCGCTCGGAAATGCTCGATCTCACGACAAGCACCCAAATCCCCGATACGACGGCCGTGCTGGTGATCGCCGGGCCGCAAACCGCGCTCCCAGCGCAGGAGATACAAGCTATCGGGGGATATCTTGATCGGGGCGGTAATCTATTGTGGCTACTGGAACCGGAAGATCCTCCCGGCCTACAGACACTGGCGGCTCAGCTCGGACTCAAGATATGGCCGGGTGTTGTTGTGGATGCAGATGCTTCCCGACTGGGTATCAAGAATCCTGCCTTTATTCCGATAGCCGATTACGGTCCGCATCCCATCACCGAATCCTTACGCTCACTCACGCTGTTACCGAGAGCGGTCGCTCTCGATCTACAACCCGATACCGGTTGGAATATCACCGTGTTGTTGGAAACGCAGCTGCGGACCTGGACGGAAACGGGTGCATTGGATGAACGGATGCAGTTCGACTCCGGCACCACCGAGCAAGCCGGTCCCCTGACCGTTGGCGTAGCACTGAGTCGGCCTCGTCCCGGCGCTTCTGTCACCACCGGCATCACCGACGCACCCCAGCAGCGGATCATTGTCATCGGGGATGGTGATTTTCTCTCGAACACCTATCTGGGTAATGGCGGCAACTTACAACTGGGACTCAACATCATGAACTGGCTCACGCAAGACGATGCTTTGATCGTCTTGCATCCCAAAGCCGCTCTTGATCTCCAGTTAAATCTCTCTGAAGGTACGCTGGCATTGCTTGCGACCATTTTCCTGATCGTCCTACCCGCGCTACTGGCGATCAGCGGTTGGTTGATTTGGTTGCGACGGCAGCGGCGTTGACTATGAACACACTCGCACGACGGCGATGGTTGAATCTGGTACTACTGGTACTACTGGGACTAGTCGGTGGACTGGCGATGCTGGTGTGGTTGAAGCCCAAGCAGGAACGGCACGAAGATCTTTCAGGATGGTTGGATCTGACTCCAGCACAAATCGAACAGATCGAGGTGGAGCGTCCCGGCCAAGTCAAATTGGTGTTTACGCGACAGGAAGATCGCTGGTGGATGAGTGCTCCAGAGCACGGTCTGGCCAATCCGATCCTGCTCAATCCAATTTTGCATCTTGCCGAAACCCACTGCGCGTTGCAGTACGCGGTTGCTGAATTGGATTTGAAATCCTTGCAGCTTGATCCGCCGCAGCTGCGGTTAAAGCTGAACGATCAGGAAATACGCTTTGGGACCACGACTCCAACCGATGGCCAGCGCTACCTGCAAATCGCGCAAACTGTCCATCTCTGTCCAGATCGTCTCTACCCGCTCTTGACGAGTGCGGAGGCCAGTTTCCGAGCGCCGCCCATCGATACTTCAGCACTCAGTGGGACAAAGAACAAATAATGCCCGAGTTGCCAGAAGTCGAAACCGTCCGTCGAGGTATCGCCCCGCATCTGGTCGGCCAAACCGTGGTTCAGGTGGTGATACGACAACCCCGATTGCGCTGGCCCGTACCCAATGCATTGCTCACACAACTTCCGGGGCAAACGATCCGGCAAGTGGAGCGTCGCGCCAAATATCTGCTACTGCGCACCGATGTGGGAACCGTATTGATCCATTTGGGCATGACCGGTCGCCTGTGTATCGTACCCACCACCACCGCGCTTCAGAAACACGATCATGCCGACTTAAATCTAGCCGATGGGAGCTGTCTGCGTTTCAATGATAGCCGCCGCTTTGGCGCGCTGTTATGGACGACAGAGCGGCCGGAACAACATCCGCTACTGCAGGCGCTCGGCCCCGAACCGTTCGACACCACATTTTCCGGTGATTATCTGCATCGACGAGCGCAGGGCCGAAGCTCGGCAGTCAAGACTCTGATCATGGATCAACATGTGGTGGTGGGGGTCGGCAATATCTACGCCAATGAATCGCTACATACCGCTGGCATCGATCCCCGACGTTCGGCCGATACCGTCACTTTGAGCAAATACCAGCGACTGGCGGAAACAGTGCGAGCCACTCTAGAAGAAGCGATTGCTCAGGGGGGCACCACCCTACGGGATTTCGTCGGTAGCGATGGCAAGCCGGGTTACTTTCAACAGCGTTTACGCGTCTACGCCCGTCATCTGGCACCCTGCATCACTTGCGGTCAAGCGATCCAGCGTTGCCAGATTGGGCAACGCGCTACCTATTACTGTCCACACTGCCAGCATTAACGGATATCCGCTGGAGTGGGTTTACTGTCAGCCGGTTTGGGCATAGTGGGCGCTAAGTCTGAAGCTGGTTTGGCTATCGTGGGTGACGAGGCTGGAACCGGTTCGGGTGCGGTGCTGGGAGGTGAAACCGGAGTCGATTTAGGCGTAGTGCTGGGAGGCGTAGCCGGAGCGGGTTCGGATACAATCGGAGTGGATTCGGGCGCGGGTGACGGTGAGGTTACAACCGGTTTTGGCACCGACGGACGCGGCGGTGGCTCACGTTTTTTGACAGCCGGTGTATAAACTACTGCAACAGCGACATTATCCTCTCCCATAAATTGTTTGATGACGATCTCTGGTGATGGGTGGCCTTCGCGTAGCGCCTGAAGCGCAGCATCGGTCTTGATCCCAGACATCGTCAGCTCGCGGATCTGTGCAAAACGGCGCACGCTGGATTCCTCTTCGCTATATCCGCTGGCGTCGGCCTGTACTTCGGCCTGACTAGCGGAGTCCAGCCCAGTAATCCACGTCGCATCGTCTCCAGCGATTAGCCCCGCCAGTGCTTCGATGGCGTGTGCCGTGGCAATTTTCTCGGCGTCAGCACGCAGCTTCTCCTGAATCGCCGATTCTGGGTGTACACCAATCAGATTGACGGCATAGCCGACCAGCGCCAGCTCGCCCGTGCTATTGACCACGATCAAACGGTTACCTGCGGGTGGAATCAAGCGCCCCTCTACTTCAGCCAGCAGTTGCCGCAGTCCTTCCTTGAGGGCAACGGTTTCCATGGCGGTGGAGGCGGGGCGGGTCAAGCGAGTGGCTGTCTTGGGCGTGGTGACCAGATTGACATAAATGGTGTGGCTCGCCGTATCCTCTTCGCTCGAATAGGCGACAAAGCCACGTGCCAGAATCTTGAGTACCTGCTGCTGCCGCTCCTGCTCGTTGGTGGCAAGATTGATCAGCGCCAATTGGATGGCATCATCGGTTTCCAGAGATTGTGTGATGCGCTGCTGAGCTTCTGGTGTCAGATTACGCAGGCAATCTGCCAACCGAGTTCGGGCATCGAGGAAGGCCTTGAACCGCGCTTCTTGTCGAGTCCGGCGGATAGTCACTGGATTATCGATCGCCGGATAGTGGGCCGCTCCCGTCACTACCCAGCCGAATCCTCCCTTGTAGCGGATCATGTGACAACCGGGGACCCGTTGCTTGATCGCGGCGGTGATCGCGGTTTTTGCCGTTCCGGCCTGTAATGCCTGCTTACCGGTTAATTTGTCCCGGATCGTCCGTACTTGACCCGAGGAACCCTCAGATTTGAGATGAGTGGGCGCGGAAGTCGTTTGCAGCGGTGCGATGAATTCTTCTGGAGCTGGCCTAGCTGCCGGTGCAGGCGACAACCACAGGAATAAACCTAAGGGAAAACAGAAATGAAATAGAGCGCGCATGATTTTTTTCTCCGCGGGTGGTCACGCGTCAGGCCGTCGGCGACCCTTCGGTCATCCGTCTCTACCGCAACCGCTTTCTCTAGCGCGCCGTGACAACGCAATCACTGGTTCCAGCCGATTTCAAGCAACGGCTGATGGTGGAAAATTCCACTCGGATTAGCGGTGCGATACTTTTTATCTTGCCCCTTATCTTGCCCCTTATCTTGCCCCTTATCTTGCCCCGCCACGCCTGAGTCGCGGCATCATGGCGGGCAGGTCGGCAGCCCACTGGGATAGGCTCTTAATGGGTATAACCCGGAATTCGATTGAGATCCACCTTATCGATTTGTTCCGGTTGCAGATACTGTCGGGCATAGTCCAACCAAACGCCCTCGCGGACAAAGACATCGAACAAATCGGGGTCGATTTGGTGGTCTCGCACCATCTGGCCGAGGATATTCAATACTTCACTGAGCGGCTTGCCAGACTTGTAGGGTCGATCACGAGCAGTGAGTGCCTCAAATACATCGGCCAGACAGATGATACGGGCCTGCATGGGGAGATCCTGTTCACTCAGGCCCCGATGATAACCGCCACCATCCAGACGTTCGTGGTGACTACCGGCGTACTCCGGCACGTTGCGCAACGGCTTGGGCCAGGGAAGAGAGTTCAACATGCGCAGGGTCAATGCGACATGTTCTTCGACGATGGTACGTTCCGCAGGGTTTAGGGTGCCTTTGGTAATACAGAGATTTTCGGTTTCCTCCTCAGACAGGAAATTGCGCTCCTGCCCGTCCGGCCCAATCCAACGGTGCGTAGCGATTTGCCGGACCCGTGCCTGATCCGCAGGTTGCATCGACTCGCCGCCGGAATTGCAGTGGTGCAGATGCTCGCGGTCCTGCTCCAGCTCGACCAATTGGGCGCGGAAATGTTGTTCCAGTTGCGGAATCGCTGCATGGTCTCCGCGTTCAATGGCGGCTAACTTCGCCTTTAAAAACGCGATCTCCAGGTCTCGCTTGAGTACTTCGGCGCGGGCGTCTACCAGCTCGATGCGATCAAACAAGGTTTCCAGCTTGGTCGATTTGTCCACCACATGCACTGGGGTGGTGATCTTGCCGCAATCGTGCAACAGCCCGGCGATCTTCAGTTCGTACAATTCTTCTGGGGTGGGGCAAAACGCTTTAAGCCGCCCCCGCTCAGAGCGAAAAGCCGCCATCGCGATCATCATGGTCAGGATCGGCACCCGCTGACAGTGGGCACCGGTGTAGGGCGATTTATGATCGACGGCGGTGTTGATCAGCTCGATCAGCGCTTCGAACAAATGTTGGAGTTGGTGGATCAGTTGCTGGTTGGTCAAAGCGATGGCCGCTTGCGAGGCCAGCGATTCGGCCAGTTGACGGTCGGCTGCCGAGAAGGATCGCACCTGTCCAGTCTCGGGATCGAAGGCATTGATCAGTTGGAAAACCCCGATAATCGTTCCTTCGTGATCCTTCATCGGTACCGTCAGGAAAGAACGCGAGCGATAGCCGGTGTGCTGGTCAAAGCGGTGGGTACCCGAAAAATCGAAGTGCTGGTCGACATAGGCATCGTCGATCATGACTGTGGTGTCGTGCAGCACTGCATAAGTGACGACCATGCCAGTATTCGGTTGGCCTGATGGATCGTATAGGGGAATGGGATTGAACGGAACCGCTATACCGGTGGTTCCGCCCTGATAGAGCTGCAACGAATCATTGCGCAGCACCTCAAAGCGCAGGCGCTGCTCATCTTTTTCCAGCAGATACAACGTGCCCGCATCGGCATTCAGCAAACTCTTGGCTGCGATCAGGATCGTTTCCAACAGCTTGGGAATATCCCGTTCTCTAGATAGAGCAATACCAATCTGGTTAAGCTGCTGGAGGCACTGCAATGGATCATCCTTGGAATGTAGGGACATGGCGATCCTCTTTCACCGAGCGGGACAAGAACGAGACAGAATGAGCGCTATTATAGTGATGCGTATAGCGAGGACGGGGATGTTGGGATTCGTGAGAATAGCATCCATTAATCCAAAGGCTTAGAGAGCGTGTCATGCGCGTAGCCCAGCGTTGGGGTAAAATTGAACATAGGCAATCTCGCCACGACCCTTGAGTTTTCAGACTCATGAATTTCTTTCATCGCCATTTTTCGATCATTGCAGGAGTCATCCTGCTGGTGGGTTGTGCGTCGAATAACGAGCTCTCGCACGACGATTCTGATCCGCTCGAAAGTTATAACCGCGCCATGTTTTCCTTCAACCAAACGGTAGACAAGGCAATATTTAAACCAGTGGCTCAGGCCTATCAAGCGGTGCTGCCCGATCCGGTTCATCAAAGCATCACTAATTTCTTCAGCAACCTCAACGATGTGGTGGTTCTGGCCAACGATTTGTTGCAATTTAAGATGCATCAGGCCGCAATGGACAGTAGCCGATTGGTGTTCAATACCACCTTCGGCATACTCGGCCTGTTCGATGTTGCCAGTCGCATGGAACTTCCCAAGCACAATGAAGATTTTGGCCAAACTCTGGGTTATTGGGGTATCGGTGAAGGCTATTATCTAGTTCTGCCTTTCCTAGGGCCTAGTACGGTGCGAGATGGAATTGGGGTGGTCGGAGATTTTTTTACCAATCCAACGACTTGGGCCACGGATTCCGAGTCTGTACAATGGAGCCTGTGGGGGTTGGATGTCATCAACCGCCGCGCTGGATTGCTACAAGTTGAACGGGCCTTCGCCGACGCACAGATCGATCCTTACCTATTCCAGCGTAGCGCCTACCTGCAGATGCGACGTAACCTAGTGTACGACGGCAATCCACCCGCGCAGAAGATCGATTTCGACTTTGACGATTCTTCATCGTCCGACTCACCATCCAACGCACCGCCAGACTCACCGCCCGATTCCCCATCCAAATGAGACGATCACCGACTGGCGCCCGCTCACCGCACGAATAAACCGTATTG
The DNA here is from genome assembly GCA_014879435.1 of Phycisphaerales bacterium. Lineage (GTDB taxonomy): Bacteria > Pseudomonadota > Gammaproteobacteria > Competibacterales > Competibacteraceae > Competibacter. Next base: position 1,340 of record JACSSB010000159.1, on the reverse strand, counting down.
AGTACTATCATCTTGTATTGATCAATGTGACGGTCACCATCACTCCATGATTCGAAGGCTACCGTGAGTGTGACCGGCAATTTCAGCTCTCTCAGGGAATCTGCCATGGACCTTAAATCTAGACTCTCGCAAGTGCTCATCCTCGCCACGGGTTTAGGCGTAGCACTGACCCAAGCCCAGGCCAGTGATTCATTGATCGTTATCACTACGGGCAAGAGTGGTGGTGGCTATAACACCATCGGTGAGCACTTGAAAACCGTGTTGGCTGAACAGGATCAGCCGGTCCAGGTATTGACCAGCGCAGGCTCGCTAGAAAATCTCAGTCGGCTTGATGACCCCAACAATCCGGCTGGGGTAGGGCTGACTCAGGCCGATGCCTTGAAGTATTACCTTAAGGAGCATCCAGCATTTGCTGACAAATTCATCAGCTTGGGAGAAATCGGCAAAGAATGCGTGTTTATCGTCACCGGCAAGGACAGCGATATCCGCGATGATGGTGACTTGCAGAAAACTGGTAATCGGCAAATCGCAGTGCAGTCGCCCAACAGCGGCGTGGCGGTCACTTGGAAATACATGACCCAGCTTGAACCGCAATTCAAAAATACGACGCCCGCCTATGTGGATGGGGCTGAGGCACTGCTGCAAATCAAGAGCGGTGGCAAGACCAACCCGATTCAGGCAGTGATGGTGGTGCAGCGGCCCATGGCCAAGTCCACCGAGATGCAGGTCGTCCTGGAGAATCCCAAGGATTTTCGATTGGTATCGATCAAGGATTGGGATCTGAATGACAAACTGCCTGATGGCAGCGCCGTGTACACTTTCGAAAACGCCACTGTGGCTGAAAAGAAGTGGGCATTCGACACTACGGTGGATACCATCTGTACCCGAGGGCTATTGCTGGCCAACAAAACGAAGTTGACCGCCGATCAGCGCGCTCAACTATCTAAGGTCATGCTGCTGACTTCTGAGCGAGTACTGGGCAGCACTGGCCAATAATTTCAGGAGGAGGTGGGGAGCGTTCCAGTGAACCTGCTCACCCCTTCATCTCTCCAGTATCCTACATCCCTGCGCACTGATCGCTGACCGCTGACCGCTGACCGCTGACCGCATGGTCAGTATTACGGCTCGCTAGCATCAAACGGTATCATTGACTCTGGACGAAGATCTTGAAATCCTTCAATGTCATCCCCATCAATCGATATTGAGTCTCCTAACCGTTTTTTGCCCTTGAGGTGCGCCATGCCGATTTACGAATACCGCTGTCAATCCTGTAATCATGAATTAGAAGTCATTCAAAAACTCAGCGATCCTGAGTTGCGCGATTGCCCAGCCTGCAATCA
>JACSSB010000011.1 GCA_014879435.1 Phycisphaerales bacterium | reverse complement strand
GCCAAGGCGGTGGATCAACTGGTTGGCGTGAAGGAATTGACCCCAACCGCCGAAAAAATCCGCCGATTGATGCATTACGGTCAGACTCTGCAATCGCATGCCGTGCATTTTTTTCATTTAGCCTCGCCGGATTTCCTATTCGACTTCGACAATCCGGTGGCCAGTCGCCATATCGGTGGAGTGATAGCCGATTACCCCGACATCGCCCGGCAGGGAGTGCGGTTGCGCAAGTATGGCCAGGAAGTAATCCGCCTCACTGCAGGTAAGCGGATTCACGGCACTGGCGCGATTCCGGGCGGAGTCAATAAGGCGTTGACCCTGCAAGAACGCAACTATCTGCTGAGCGATCTGGATTTGATGATCCAGTGGGGGCGCAATGTCATCAAGCTGGTCAAGCAGGCCTACCAGACGGACCCTGGTTATTTCACCTATTTTGCTACGATCCATTCCAATTATCTCAGCCTGATCCGTGCCGATGGCGGCTTGGATCTCTATCACGGCGGCTTGCGGGCTAAAAATGAACACGGCGATATTCTATTCGACCATCTGGATTACCGGCGTTATTCCCAGGTGATTCGTGAAGGGGTAAAGCCATGGAGCTACATGAAATTTCCGTTCATTCACTCGCTGGGGTCGGAACAGGGCTGGTATCGGGTCGGGCCGTTGGCACGGATCAATAACTGCGACTTTATTCCTACGCCGCTGGCCGAGGAGGAACGGCAGGAGTTTATGGCGCTAGGTGACGGCCAGCCGGTTCATATGACTTTGGCCTACCACTGGGCGCGGATGATCGAGCTGTTGCATGCAACCGAAGCGATCAAAGAGTTGCTGCTCGACCCGGATATTTTTGGTGAAGAGCGGGTGCTGCGCGGTGAGATGCGGCGGGAAGGCATCGGCGTGATCGAGGCGCCACGCGGTACCTTATTTCATCATTATCGCATCGACGAGGATGGCTTGATCGAGAAGGCCAACCTGATCGTATCCACCACCAACAACAATCAGGCGATGAACGAATCCATTCGTCAGGTGGCGGAGCGTTATTTGGACGGCAAGGAGTTGACCGAGCCATTGCTGAATCAAATCGAAGTCGCGGTACGGGCTTACGATCCCTGCCTGTCCTGTGCCACCCACGCTTTGGGGCAGATGCCGTTGATCGTGGAATGGGTGGAGGAAGACAGTGGGGCAATGATCGGTGCTCTGGTACGGGATGCGGATGGGCAGATCCACGATGGAGCAATTTTGTCCGCTCGCCAAGGACCAGAGTGAAGGTTGCGGATCTGTTAGTTGTTGCTGTCGGTAATCCTAGCCGGGGGGATGATGCGCTAGGGCCACGATTTCTGGAGCAGTTGGCGATATGGCAGGATCAGCATGACGATTGGGACGGCGTCGAATTGCTGAGTGATTTTCAATTGCACATCGAGCACGCGGTGGATTTGGAAAATCGCAGACTGGTGCTGTTCGTAGATGCTAGCGTTTCCTGTCTGCCACCCTTTCAATTTTTTCGCCTGCAGCCGATCCGCGATACCAGCTACACCAGTCACGCCCTATCGCCTGCGGCCGTGCTTTATGTCTATCAACAGATCAACCAAGTACCACCGCCACCAGCGTTTCAACTGGCGATTCGCGGTCAGAGCTTCGAATTAGGGCAATCATTGAGTGCGGCGGCGGAAGCCCATCTGGCGGCGGCATTGGCATTCACTGAGCGCTTGCTGGTGTGTCGGGATGAGGAATCCTGGGAACGTTGGGCGGTAGCGGACGGGCAGAACCTAGCCCGCACCGATGGGATAGCAACCTAAGGTTATTCCCACGAAAGTGGGAATCCAGAGTGCCTTGCGAGTCGTAACGTAATGTCATTCCCGCGAAAGCGGGAATCCAGGA
>JACSSB010000320.1 GCA_014879435.1 Phycisphaerales bacterium | reverse complement strand
CCGTGATTCCGCACCCTCTTGGTAAGCTATAGGTATTTTCACTGAACCTGAGGTTGTCCCTTGAACGCTACGAACGACGCACTGATCCCTGCCTATACCAGTACCACGCTGGACCACCTGGGTTTAGTGGCGGGCATGGTGGAGGAACTGGGATTGGTGGAAAAGATCGATAGTTTGATCTCTCAGGATTTGAGCCAACGCCATGTTTCCTTGGGAGTAGCGATCAAGGCGATGATCTTGAATGGTTTGGGGTTTGCGCACCGCACGTTGTATCTGATGCCGCACTTTTTTCGTGACAAGCCGGTAGAGCGCCTGCTGGGTCCGGGTCTTACGGCGGAGCATCTCAACGATGACACGCTGGGTCGCGCGCTGGATGCGATCCATGCCTTTGGTGTAGAGACGTTTTACTACTTGATCGCCTCTGGTGTGGTGAAGCAATTGGGTTTGGGCGGTGCGGGTGGCCACTTGGATGCGACGAGCTTTCATGTCGATGGGGACTACAACAGTGGTGATGAAACGGCGGCGATGGGGGTGATCCACATCCGCCAGGGGTATAGCCGCGACCGGCGACCGGACCTGAATCAGGTCGTATTGCACCTGCTGGTGGAAAGTCAGGCGAGTATTCCGCTGTTGATGGCGCCACTGGGGGGTAATGTCAACGACGCGGCCGGTTTTCGCGACACACCCACCTGGACCAGCTACAGACCGATGGCAGCGTGCGCTACCTCGTTGCGGACAGTGCCCTCTACAGTGCCGAGACCTTGCGTACCCTCAACGACACCGTATGGATCAGTCGAGTACCGGAAACTCTGGGATTAGCGCGGGAGATGGTGCACGCGGTCGCAGGCGAATTGATGCAAGAAGCGGAAGTGGAAGCAGCATTGGCGTACCGTACCGTCGGTGTCGTGTACGCCGATATCCGCCAGCGTTGGCTGGTCGTGTACAGCCCCCAAGCCTGGCAACGGGCCGAGAAAACCCTGCAGCGGCAGCATCAAAAGCAGGGAGACACCGAGTTAAACGCCTTCCACACCCTCTGCCGACAACGCTTCACGTGTGAAGCGGATGCCCACGCGGCGCTGGATGCCTTCGTCAAAGGACTCAAGCTCACTACGGTTGCCGAAGGCCGTGTCGTTGCACACACCCGGCACACCGGAAAAGGTCGCCCGAGCAAAGGCCCGCCGCCCTCGGTGGTCCATTACACCCTCACCGGTCAACTGGCTTCCCGGCTAGAGGCCCATACCCAGCAGTTGCAGCAGAAAAGCACCTTTATTCTCGCTACCAACGATCTCAGCGAAGAAGGTCTCAGCGATGCGCAGGTCCTGGATGCCTACAAAAAAGACCAACAGAAAGTCGAGCGGGGTTTCCGTTTCTTCAAAGACCCGCTGTTCATGGCCTCCACCCTCTTTCTCAAGTCCCCCGCCCGCATCATGGCCTTGATGGCGATCATGACCCTATGCCTGATGGTCTACGCCGCTCTGGAACATCGCATTCGCCAAGAGCTGGTAGCACACGAAAAAACCTTCCCCGACCAGAAAGGCAACCTCACACAATACCCCACCGCCCGCTGGGTGTTCCAGTCCTTTACCGGCATCCATGTGCTGCACATCGGGCAGAGCACCTACCTCGTGCTCAACCTCCGTTCCCATCACCAAACCCTGCTCACTCTCCTCGGTCCGCACTATGTCGATTTATATGCCAATTCAGGATAAATCAGGGTGCGGAATGTCGGTATCAATCCTCGAAGAACCAAATAAATAAAGCGAAATAAAAAAGCCCCGCCAAAGCGGGGCTTTTTATCAATCGGACGAAAAGTCCTTGGGCGATGCTTACATCATGTCATCCATGCCGCCCATACCACCCATACCGCCCATACCGCCCATGCCTCCTGGCATTCCGCCTTCCTTCTTCTTGGGCAGTTCAGCAACCATCGCTTCGGTGGTGATCAGCAGCGCAGCTACGGAAGCGGCGTTCTGCAGAGCGAAACGGGTCACCTTGGTTGGGTCCAGAACACCCATCTCGACCATGTCACCGAACTCGCCGGTTGCGGCGTTGTAACCGTAGTTACCGGTGTGTTCCAGGATCTTGTTCAGAATGACCGAAGGCTCCTCGCCAGCATTGGCGACGATTTCACGCAGCGGCGCTTCCATGGAACGCAGGGCAATCGCGATACCGTGATTCTGGTCTTCGTTGCTGCCCTTCAGGCCCTTGATGGCTTGCAGCGCACGGATCAGCGCGACGCCACCACCGGCCACCACGCCTTCTTCGACCGCCGCACGAGTAGCGTGCAGCGCATCTTCGACGCGGGCCTTCTTCTCTTTCATTTCGATTTCGGTAGCAGCACCGACTTTGATGACTGCCACACCACCGGCCAACTTGGCAACACGCTCCTGCAACTTCTCCTTGTCGTAATCGGAGGTGGCTTCTTCGATCTGCCGACGAATCTGCTCGACCCGACCCTGAATCTCGTCAGTCCGGCCAGCGCCGTCGATGATGGTGGTGTTTTCTTTGGCGACGACGACCTTGCGGGCGGTGCCCAGATCAGCCAGGGTCGCTTTCTCCAAAGTCAAACCGACTTCCTCTGAGATCACCTGACCGCCGGTCAGGATAGCGATATCCTGCAGCATGGCCTTGCGCCGATCACCGAAGCCAGGCGCCTTGACCGCAGCGACCTTGACGATGCCGCGAATGGTGTTCACTACCAGGGTGGCCAGCGCCTCGCCTTCGACATCCTCGGCGACGATCAGCAGCGGCCGACTGGCCTTGGCGACGCCTTCCAGAATTGGCAACAGGTCGCGTACGTTGGAAACCTTCTTGTCGTACAGAAGAATGTACGGGGCTTCCAATTCCGCGTTCATGCTTTGCTGGTTGTTGATGAAATAGGGGGAGATATAACCACGATCAAACTGCATGCCTTCCACGACATCCAGTTCGTTTTCCAGACCCTTGCCTTCCTCGACCGTGATCACGCCTTCTTTGCCGACTTTCTTCATCGCGTCGGCGATGATCTGGCCGATGGCCTCGTCGGAGTTGGCGGAAATGGTGCCGACCTGGGCGATAGCCTTGTCGTCGGCGCAGGGCTTGGACAGCTTGCGCAGTTCCCCAACAGTGGCGATCACCGCCTTGTCGATGCCGCGCTTGAGATCCATGGGGTTCATGCCAGCAGCGACAGCCTTCATGCCTTCGCGAACGATGGCCTGGGCCAGCACGGTGGCAGTGGTGGTACCGTCACCGGCGACATCGGAAGTCTTGGAAGCGACTTCCTTCACCATCTGAGCGCCCATATTCTCGAACTTGTCTTCCAGCTCGATCTCTTTGGCGACGGATACGCCGTCCTTGGTCACGGTGGGGGCACCAAAAGCCTTGTCCAGCAGCACGTTGCGGCCACGGGGACCGAGCGTGACTTTGACAGCATTGGCCAGAACATTGATACCACGCACCATGCGCGAACGGGCGTCATCACCGAACTTGACGTCTTTTGCAGCCATTGAAAAATCCTCTGAAACTTGGGGTATGAAATATTCGAATTAAGGGGAATCTGGACGAGGCGCGGCGCTTACTTGCCGATCACCGCCATGATTTCGTCTTCGCGCATGATGATCAGATCTTCGCCATCCACCTTCACTTCGCTACCCGAATACTTACCAAACAAAACCTGATCGCCAACCTGCACGTCCAACGGGCGTACATCGCCGTTTTCCAGCAGTTTGCCGCGACCAATCGCCATCACGGTGCCACGCGAGGGCTTCTCGGCGGCTGCGCCCGGCAGAACGATACCGCCTGGGCTCTTGGTTTCTTCTTCAACACGCTTGATCAGTACCCGATCATGCAACGGCCGAATATTCATGGATGAAATCTCCTTGGAAATAGGATTCGGTGACTATGGGCTAACGCTAACACTTAATATTGTTAGCACTCGAACTTGATGAGTGCCAATCATATCCAGCGAAAATACCCTGTCAAGGGCTTGGTGCTGAAGTGGGGGAGCTATGGAAAAATTTCAAGGGCGAGGCGGGAAGAAATTTGCGATGCCTGAGGTCTATCGTTACGCTCGCCCAATCAATATGTGTCCGTGCCGTCCTTGAGTGGCGGTTTTCTTAACTTCATTCGCGTTATTCGCGTTCGAATCAGGAGCTTTCATGGACAGCCAACCGCTGGTAGTTTTTTGTACTTGCCCGGATCAAGCCAGCGCCGAGCAGATCGCTGCGACCGTGGTCGAGGAACGGCTAGCGGCCTGTGTCAGCATCGTTCCGGGCCTGACTTCGATTTATCGCTGGCAAGGACAAATGCAACGGGATGCCGAACTGCTACTGTTGATCAAAACCCGTGGTGCGGTCTATCACCTGCTGGAAGAACGGATCTGTGAACTCCATCCACACGAGGTACCAGAAATCCTCGTCCTGCCGGTACAAAAAGGTTTGGCAACGTATTTGGACTGGGTCGTGGCCAGTACGGGAGCGCCCGTATGATGCGGTATTTCCGCGCCTGGTTCTGGCTGGCGCTGTTACTGACGCTGCTGACGGGGCCGGTGGCCGCTGGCCTGTTTGATCGTTTCGGCGATTCCTCGCAAGAGCGGATTCTGGATGCTGATCAAGCGTTTCAATTGACGGTCAACGTCATCGATCCGATGACCCTGGAAGCCCGCTGGATCATCGCTCCCGACTATTATCTGTATCGCGATAAATTCAAGTTGCGGTTGGTGGATGCGGAGGAAATCCGCATCACCAATATCGACATCCCGACCGGTGAACCCAAGGAAGATCCCTATTTCGGTCAGCAGTACGTGTTTCACGGCGAAGTCGTACTGACCGCGCACCTACAGCGCGAGTCCAATGATCGTGATGCGCGCACGCTGCAAGTCGAGGCCGATTATCAGGGTTGCGCCGAAGTGGGTGTCTGCTATCCACCGCTAAGCCAAATCGTAACCGTGGCTTTGCCCGCGTCGAATCCTGGAGCAACGTCGAACCCTGCGGCCACGCCCAACTCTGTAGCAACATCCAGCACTTCTGTTGATCAATCGTCCGCTCGCCCATCTACTCCAGCGGAAGCGCGCGCCCCAGAAACAGCACCACGTACACCGACGATCAACGAGCCGGAGCAGGATCGGCTGACGCGCCTGCTGGATGAACAGCGCTATCTGGCGATTCCCGCTTTCTTCGGTTTCGGCCTGCTGCTGGCCTTTACCCCCTGTGTATTTCCAATGGTACCGATTCTGTCCAGCCTGATCGCTGGTCAAGGCGCGACGCTGACCCGTCGGCGCGCCATTCTATTGGCGCTGATCTACGTGCTGGCCATGGCGCTGACTTATACCGTGGCCGGGGTACTGGCGGCGGCTCTGGGACAGAATATCCAGACTTGGTTCCAGAATCCGTGGATCATCACCTTATTCAGCGGCTTGTTCGTGCTGTTGGCTTTGTCCATGTTCGGTCTATACGACATGCAGTTGCCCAACCGCCTGCAATATCGACTGACAGAACTAAGTAACCGCCAGCGAGGTGGCCAGTTCACCGGGGTGGCGATCATGGGTTTTCTGTCGGCGTTGATCGTTGGGCCCTGCGTGGCACCCCCTCTGATCGGCGCTCTAACCTTTATTACCGTCACTGGTGATCTGGTGCTGGGTGCGGCGGCGTTGTTCGCCTTGAGCTTGGGCATGGGTGTACCGCTGTTGGTGATCGGTGCCTCGGCCGGTCATTGGCTACCACGCGCCGGTCATTGGATGGAGCGGATCAAGCGGATTTTTGGAGTCTTGTTGCTGGCGGTGGCACTGTGGTTGCTGGAACGAATCCTACCAGCAGCGATCAGCATGGTGCTGTGGGCGACGCTGTTTATCGTAACCGCCACCTACATGGGCGCCTTGCAACCGGTGGCGCATGGTGCCCCAGCTTGGCGTACCCTGGTCAAAGGACTGGGTATGGTGCTGCTGATCTACGGCGTACTGTTACTGGTGGGGGTTGCCGGTGGGGGTCGCGATCCTTGGCAACCACTGCGAGGGCTCGGCTTCGTGGCCAACGCCGCCCACGAGGCGCCAGCAGCACCGTTATTTCGTCCGGTCAAAACCACTGAGGATGTCGATGCAGCACTACGCCAAGCCGCTGGACAACCCGTATTACTGGACTTCTACGCGGACTGGTGCACAAGCTGTAAGGAACTGGAGCGCACTACCTTCACCGATCCCATGGTGCGGACGATGCTGGGAAAAATGCTGACATTGCGGGCTGATGTCACCGCCAACGATGCCGCCGATCAAGCCCTGATGCGTAAATTCGGCATCATCGGTCCCCCGGCCATCTTATTCTTCGGTCCAGATGGCCAAGAGCGTCGAGAATATCGGCTGGTGGGTTTCCTGGACGCCGAGGCGTTCGATGCCCACCTGCGATCATTGCTGAATAGGAACGGCTGAGTGGGTAGAGCAAGCCCAACCCCCTATCCTTGGCCCTAAGCCAAGAACCGTGTTTCTGGCTAGACAACTGTTTAGCCTTGACGCAAAATCCCGCCCTTCTTTTAATGAGAATCCCTCCGACCCATGCTTAAACTGTTGTTGCGCAATGGACCGGGCTTGAATCTGCTCGGAACCTGCGAATCCTTCATCGAGGCGCATCTGTCGAACGTATCTGCCCGCGAGCCGTCCCGCCATCATTCCTACCTGTCCGATATCGCCGTTGGTGTAATCAGCGGTTTAGGCGCACAGGGTTATGAACTGGCGCTATACACCGCCCGCCACCTCGCCACACCACGCCGGTAGTCGCTCATGCCCACGGACATCCGTAAGATCAAGAAACTTATTGAGTTACTCGAAGCTTCGGGTATCGCAGAAATCGAAATTAAGGAAGGCGAGGATTCGGTTCGGATCAGTCGTCATCCTCAAGGCAACCCGTCTTTGGGATTGCCACCAGCCTGGATGGGGCACGGTTACGGTCCACTCGGACCAATGCCTGCCGCGCCACCGGCCGCACCGGCTGTGTCTGAAGCGCCCGCCACGCCCACCACTGATGTAGACACGATCCAAGGTCACGTACTGCTCTCGCCGATGGTGGGTACCTTCTACCGTTCGGCTTCGCCCGGCTCCAAACCTTTCATCGAAATCGGCCAGCGTGTCAACGCCGGTGATCCGGTTTGCATCATCGAAGCGATGAAGATGTTTAACCAGATCGAGGCCGACCATGCCGGCGTCGTGACACGCATCCTGGTCGAAAACGGCCAGCCGGTCGAATACGATCAGCCGCTGCTGGTTGTCGAATAAATTCCCGCCATGCTCGAAAAAGTGGTTATTGCCAATCGTGGGGAAATCGCCCTACGTATCCTGCGCGCCTGTCGGGAATTGGGTATTCGCACCGTGGCCGTACACTCCACGGTCGATCGCGATCTCAAACATGTCCGACTGGCTGACGAAACCGTGTGTATCGGTCCACCGCCTGCCGCCGAGAGCTATCTGAATATGCCGGCGCTGATTAGTGCCGCCGAAGTCACCGACGCGGTAGCGATTCACCCTGGTTATGGATTTCTGTCTGAAAACGCTGATTTCGCTGAGCGCGTGGAACAAAGTGGCTTTATCTTCATTGGTCCTAGGCCGGATACCATCCGCCTGATGGGCGATAAGGTTTCCGCCATCCGGGCCATGAAAGAAGCCAGAGTACCTTGCGTACCGGGTTCCGACGGGCCACTCGGTGAGGATCATGCGGAAACCCTGCGCATTGCGCGCGATATCGGCTATCCGATCATCATCAAAGCGGCCGGCGGTGGTGGAGGCCGTGGGATGCGTGTGGTTCACAGCGAAGCCGCGTTGCTGACCACGCTTGATCTGACGCGCAGTGAAGCCAATGCGGCGTTCGGTAATCCGGTCGTCTACATGGAAAAGTATCTGGACCATCCCCGGCATGTGGAAATTCAGGTACTGGCCGATACCCATGGTAATGCGATCCACCTGGGCGAGCGCGATTGTTCGATGCAGCGCCGCCATCAGAAAGTGATCGAAGAAGCTCCAGCGCCTGGTATCAGTGTGGCGCAGCGCCACCGCATTGGACGCATCTGCGTGGAAGCCTGCCAGCGTATCGGCTACCGTGGTGCCGGTACCTTCGAGTTTCTCTATCAGGACGGTGAATTCTATTTCATCGAAATGAATACCCGAGTTCAGGTCGAGCACCCCATCACCGAATTAGTGACTGGAGTGGATATCGTCAAGGAGCAATTGCGCATCGCTGCTGGCGCGGAACTGAGCTACTGCCAAGACGACATTCACATCCGGGGGCACGCCCTGGAATGCCGCCTCAATGCCGAAGACCCGGACTCGTTCACCCCCTCGCCCGGCACCATCTCGCAGTATCACGCTCCAGGCGGACCCGGCATCCGAGTGGATTCGCATTTGTACAATGGCTACCGAGTCCCGCCCAACTACGACTCCATGATCGGAAAACTGATCGCCCACGGCGAGACGCGTGAAGCGGCCATCGCCCGGATGCGTGGTGCGCTGGCCGAGCTGGTGATCGATGGCATCAAAACCAATGCCCCCCTGCATCGACGCATCCTCAGCGATGCGCGCTTCCTGGACGGCGGCACCGATATTCATTATCTGGAGAAGCAGTTGCTCGCCATTCGCTAACGACGACATTCCCCGGTAATCGTGCTAGTGGCCGCATACCGGGTAGGCCGAATACGCGAAATTTGATTCGTACCCTATGGATCGCTCGATACATCGTGGCTAGTACGGGGTACCGATAATCTTCAATGATTCCCTCCCCCTTGTGGGGGAGGGCGACTTATGTGTATATGTGTAATCGACGGCCTTCAGGGTACCGTCACAGTCTGACCGAGATCCCCTAGTTTTACCTCAAAACACTCTTGGGTGAACGCTTGAGCAATCATCGCTTCGATAGACACCCAAACCATCTAAGCTTATGCGTGTCTGATCATGACGCGGCACGATGTACCCGATACAGTTCCCGCCTACTCAGCCCTACACTCCTATTAGAAACAATTCATCCTTCATTCAATTTATGCAGCAAAGCCTATGACTATCAGAAAAATAAATAAGGCTTTCTACCTATCATTAGGGCTCTTACTTACTGGACTAACAGGTCTAGCTGACTTTCTAACCGGATACGAATTATCTATTTCTATTTTTTATGTGATCCCTGTCGCTATCGTCACCTGGTTTACTGGCCTATACCTTGGCCTTCTGACCTCATTTATCTGCGCTTTTGTATGGCTCGGAGCCGACACTGCTACCGGGCATCAATATTCATATCCTCTTATCCCTGTATGGAACTGCTTCATCCGGCTTGCCTTCTTCGTCATTATCACACTGCTTTTATCAGAATTGAGCCGATCAATAGAGCGCGAAAGAAAAGCTGCGCGTACAGACAATTTGACAGGTGCCGTAAATTCACGTTTTTTCTATGAACTGATACAAATAGAAATCGAACGTTTTCGAAGACATCAGCATCCATTTTCTCTAGCCTATATTGACCTTGATAATTTCAAGGCTGTGAATGACCAACATGGACATTCTGTCGGTGATCAGGTTCTCCGTATAGTGACAGATTCTGCGATGAGGCATTTAAGAAAATCGGACGTGGTCGCACGACTTGGTGGTGATGAGTTTGCATTGTTGCTCGCTGAGACCGATGAAAAAGCTGCCCAAACTGTCATTTCTAAGGTTCAAGATATTCTTTTAGAAGAAATGGGAAAAGACAATCTACCAGTGACATTTAGTATCGGTGTAGTAATGTGTAGGGCCGCACCACCTACAACAGATGAATTAGTAAAAATAGCCGATAAATTGATGTATTCAGTAAAATATAGTGGTAGAAATGCAGTTAAATTTCTTAGCTATAAAGGCTAAAATTTTTATCATCAGACATATAAAAGCTTATTCTCTACCCAGCATTATTGCACACCTATTACTCCATCCGTACTGGAAAATATAATGAAGCCATATGAAACAAGAAACAAAGCGGATCTAATCAAATGCTGCGATACTGGCGATCATCCAAAATTTATATTTTTCTGGGGCCAGACTCCATCTACAGATGGCTTAATCAATAAATCTTGTCTCAGCCAATGGTATTATTCTCCATTTTCTATTGATGGTATCAATTATCCCACTGCAGAACATTTTATGATGGCATCAAAAGCCAGGATTTTTAATGATTTCGACTCTCTTGATCTTATTATAAACGCAAAAAACCCCGGCAAGGTCAAAAGACTAGGTAGATTAGTTAAAAACTTTGATAATGACATATGGGACCAACATTCATTTGAAATTGTTGTTAAGGCCAATTTAGAAAAATTTAATCAAAATGAATCACTAAAGACATTCTTATTAAATACTGGAACCAGAGTTCTGGTTGAAGCAAGCCCTAATGACTTAATCTGGGGAATTGGCCTTTCTGAATACGATCACGACGCTGATCAACCTGCAAAATGGAGAGGTGAAAATAAACTAGGCTTTGCTCTCATGGAAGCCAGAAAAAGGTTAAGCACATATTAGATGCGCTAAAATCATACAGAACAGATCTCTAAAAACATCGACGGTGATGTGGAGTGTGGATGATTATGAAAGCAATGAAAATATTCACGTCCAGTAAGCTATCTATGGCTGACCTACATCGCGAGATGATTGCAGGTTTAACCCTGGCGGCTTTGGCTATCCCCGAAGTGATGGCCTACACCAAAATCGCCGGAACCTCCGTTATCACCGGCTTATACACCATGCTCATTCCGGTGATTTTATTTGCGCTGATTGGCTCCTCCCGACATCTGGTAGTGGGTGCAGATTCGGCTACAGCTGCCATGCTCGCTGTGGGACTTGCAGGCATGGCAGCGGTGGGTTCCAACGAATATGTCGCATTGGCAGGAGTGCTCGCACTTCTCAGCGCTGTATTACTGTTAATAGCCCGGTTTTTTCGATTGGGTTTTCTTGCCAATTTTCTTTCGCGTACCGTACTGATCGGCTTTCTGACCGGTGTTGGTGTACAGGTCGCTCTCACGCAGATTGCACCTATGCTCGGTGTGCATGGCCCCCGGCATGGCTCTTTTTTTAGTATTGCCATTTCTTGGTGGCAGATAGAAGGGTTTCACCCTTTAACCATTACGCTGTCTCTTACCGTATTAGCTATCATTATAATCTGTAGACGCATTTCTCATGCTATTCCTGGACCTTTAATTGCGGTGGTTATAGCTATTTCGTTCAGCTGGGCATTTCATCTTGATCGACAAGGGGTCGCTATCCTTGGAGAGATTCCCAGTGGACTGCCGCATATTGCCTTACCGGATATCGCATGGAGCTGGGCACTGATAAGCAA
>JACSSB010000161.1 GCA_014879435.1 Phycisphaerales bacterium | reverse complement strand
GTAGCGAGCAATCTTGCCCACTTCCGGCTTGAGTTCGATCAGCCAGGACCACAACAGGTCACGCTGGGCCCGGAGCTTGGCGAGGTCCGCTTGCTGGCCACGCGCCAAATGTTCGCAGTTGATGAAGTAGCGCCGCACCGCCCGACCTTTCTCTGTTCGCTCGACCATGGCCAACTCCTTCGCCATGTCGAGTGTGAGGCTGTATTCCTTAGCGGGCCGACCGCCTTGGGGGTTTTCCCCAAAATCGGGGAAAACTATAAAATCCTGATTTTCAATGAATCCGTACTGCTGGATACGATCCTTGATCCAAGTAGAAAAATCTTTACCAACATCAAGCCCAGCATGTAGATCGCGGGCATTAACGACAAGGGCGGGTTGACCATTGATTTGGTCGGATAGGACGGGGATAAGATGGGCAGACATAAAACAACCTCCAACGTCTCTGAATACCCTTGGCAGAAGGGTGGCCGGGAGGTTCAGAACCGCGTTGGAACGGCGGGCGCTATTCAACATATTTACGCCCCCTCCCGACCATAAATCATGATCGGTAGGCACAAAAAAACCGCAAGACTGTCGGGTGCGGGTACCGCCAACGTGGAGTTTCTGACGCTCCACGGGAGATTGTGCGCCCGGCAGGCGCGGAGATCAAGCGGTTGGGATGGTCGCTAGTTCCAGCTGGTCAGCATTCCATCCTCGAAATAAAGGTATTGCGATTGCACCGACCCGCGCCGGTAAACCCATTGCTCGTGCGAGTGCCCGGCCACGAAAGAGGTGTTTTTCTTGTCTGGGCTTCCCCAGGATCGCCGGACCTCTTCCATGGTCATACCCACTCTGACCTGTCCCTTCTCGGCGTCGATACGGTGGTTATAGCTCTGCACCATGGCTTTTTGCCCTGGCGTAAGATCCCCACCCAATCCTGTCATCGGCATTGGCTTGACTTGCATCGCTTCAGCTTCGTCGCCACAAGGGGTTTGACTGAATGCGGTAGTGCCGTCCGGCTTACTGCATTTATAGACAGTCTGGCTGAATGCTGGCGCCGCCATACAGAACGCAAAAGCTATAACGATTTTTTTCATATCGAAATCACCACGCCCCACAAAGATCTTCATACTCACGCTTGCGCGACACGGACTCCTCCTCGCCGTTGACCCGCGTATGTATCCCCCGCGCTTCGCGTTCTTCCAGCGTCCGAATGCGCCGCCGCATGGAAAAACACTCTTCGGGCATGGCGGTCGCGGCGGGTCGCGCCTGTGATTGTGCCGATTGTTTCCGCTGCTCATCGCGTTCTTTGATATAGCTCTTGGCGTCATCGCTAAGGCCAGATCCGGCTCCAGTCGGAATCGACTTCACCGTTACCGACTCCCCGCCACCAGTGGGCGAGCACGGCACCTGCTGAAAACGGACCGTCCCCGCTGGGTCAGGACACTTGTACATCGTTTGACTGAACGCCCCCGTTGGGACGATACCCAGCGATGCACAGAGAACCACTATTTTTTGTATCTTTTTCATTTTGAAACATCTCTATTAAACGAACTGCTTATAACGTGCCGCCGGGCAGCGGACAGGGGCTATTCCCGGCGATCTTCCTGTCTATTCCCATGCAATTTTGGGGCGCACGATTAATCAAAAAAACAAACAGTGACACGCCTCAGCTCCGGTTGCTGGCCAGCACCAAAGAATCTTGCGGCCAGAGGAATCCCGCAATGCGGGCATTTGACCAGGACGGTCATCGCCACTTGCCTCACCGGCAAAACTACGTCGTGCGAGCAGGATGGGCACTGCACGGTATTACGGGATTTGCTCATCACCCACCCCAGTTTCCGTGATTACCCGGAACTTTCCCTTTTTGCCGCCGAGTGATGGCGTCTGCGAGGATTTTCATTTCATCCAGATTGAAGCAGATCATTGCGAGCGCACACTTTGCCCACAGGCACCATGTCGGAGTTTCTTCGTAAGCCATTTCACACCTCAATCATCTGGACTAAACATATCGTCAGCCTATTTAACTCGCCCATTACATAATTAATGCTTTGATTATCATGTTATTTTTAACAAGAAAAAGTGAACTAATTCTTCGCAGCACCATCACAGCAGCCCACTATCCAGCATGTACGAACCTCCTTCCTACTACCCGCGAAAATAACGATTACGGCGCACCTCAAGAATGCGCTGGCACAGCTTGCAGTTATCGGGATGCTCTTTATCACTATGCATCTTCTCTCCTCCGTAATAGATCATCTTTCGGCACAGCGAGCGGCCACAGCTTTCGATGTAATGAAACTTCGAGCCATGACGCCATGGCCACGCATTTCGCCACCCCGGTTTTTCGTGCAGTGGCATAGGGAATGCGAACGGGGGGGTCATGTGCGCATCTCTACCATTTTCTTCAATCCGGTGATGGCCCCACGGGCCTTGGCTACGGTCAGGAAGCGCTCATGGTCGAGGTGCAATTGCTTCTTCAGAAAGTTCTGCCAGTGCTCATCGTCCATACCCAGTTTTTCCCGAAGCCGCGTGATATAGCGCCACTGCTTGGGGGTGCAGCTTGGGGGTGCCGAGCGCTGGCGGCGGTGCTTTAGCTCTTCCAGACGATCCACCAGCTCGCTCCAAAAGCCGACAGACTGACCGGAAAGGCTCTCCAGTCCGGTCATGTCATGCAGCAAGCGATACGCTGGATCGCCTTTTCCGGCCAGATCACCGGCCAGGGCGAACGCCTTGCGGCGCATCACGTCAATCATCGTGCCTCTGGTCATTTCCCCTCCTCACTCCCGTAGATTTCAAGTCAGGGAGATCTGGCGGTCACATTCCTTAATCGCTTGACCAAGCTCACTGATCAAAGCCGGATCGTGCGTGCAGTCCACATCATCCGTCGCGGTATAGTCCCGAAACGTCTGCGCTTTCTCGAAATCCCCGATCACTTCCTCGGCCAGCCCAATCAGACACTGAACAGCCTGGATCAAATTAGTGTGTGGCTGTGGATGGATGGACATCATGCCCTCCAGTGTCTTTCACACTATGCAAAAACAGCGCTTGCTCGCAGTCAGCCGCGTCCGATATAAGGTCTTCCAGCAACGAGCTATCTGGTTCAAAACAGACACAAGCAGAGAGCGGGCAGTGATCATCCTCTTCATCGCATCCATCACAACGCCCTTCACAGCTATATTCGATGTCGCACTCTTCGATGATCACGTGCACGGTGTTCAATAATTTCTTTACAGCACTCACAAGATCGCTCATCACGCAGCACTCCAATCCGGTTGCACATGAGGGTCAGGTTGGCGATTCACCACCGCGCTACGGATCGCCACCACGTCACCGTGTTCCGGGCAGTGATGGGTTTCTACCCGATGCCCATTCACCCAAAACAGATGAATGGTCACCTCGCGCTTGCAGTGGCAGCACACCAGGAAAACTGGAGGCGATGCCGGTGGATATAGGTCGTAAGGAATCGTCATGGCGGTGCCTCCAGCGGACTCAGATCACAGCGCTTTGCCGGGCCGGAACGTCACGGCGGTGCTGCATTTCACCTTGATGCACTCGCGCAGCAGCTCTGCCAGCGGCTCATCCGGGTTACTCGCCAGTTCCTTCAGCTTGTCGCTGAGCTTGTACTCTTCGCGAACATCCACCAGATCCTCGAAACGACCGCCCAGCACCGCACGCAGGCGCTCAGGATCGGCGAGAGTGAAGCTTTCTCGGGCCGAAATCGTCACCCAGCACACGCCATCGACGGCCAGCGATGCGCCCACGCCGAGGCTGTTTTCAATCTGATCGGTGATGCCTTTCAGCTCCTTCTGAAGTGCTTCGATTTTCTGCTTGATGATCCAACCGTCCGAAGCGAGTGCGACCAGCCCTGGATCGGCGCTGCACACCAAACCATCGTTTTCGATCTGACCAGCAGGAAGCTGGCGGGCACTGGTGTTATCGGCTGCACTGTTGAAAATTCCGAACATGTCATGACTCCTGTTGTTGTGGATGAAGCGAAGGACGAAGGGATTGCAGAAGCTCCCGAGCGGATGCCGCATTACGCGCCCGCCGCTCGGGGTTGGGGGAAGAAAAAGCCGTCCCGGTCGGCTCCAGGGGAGAAGGGTTTCCGGTGACCGAGACGGAACCCGTGTCGGAAGAAGGAGTGTGAGATGCTTCCGACACTGTGGGAGGAGCAGGGACAGAATCACCGCGCCGTAGCCGCGATTCTTGTTGCCGCTCTTGGGCAGCCGCTGCTTTTTCGGCGAGATTCCAAGCGACTTTGAAGAGATAGCCGTGGGTAGTGAGCGGCAAAACTTCCGGCTTATTGGCGATAATGGTATCGAGCGCGGCAATCCACAGCGGCAGCGGCGCGGCATGCGCGACCCCGTTCCAAGAAACCGAAGCCGACCGCACCGCGTCGGCCAATTCAGTGAGCAAGCGGCCAGACTTGGCGAGAGCCAGAGTTTTCTTGGGCGGACTGAACAGCCGCAGATACCCCAACACCCGCGAACCGAGACTCGGCGGCAGATCCAGCGCTGCCGCCAGGGCACGGTTCGCATCGGCCTGGATCGCGAACACGTCGAGATCAGCGCGAAGACCACAGCCAGGACAGACACCGGGGATCATGACGCACGACTCCGCTTCGCCAAGCTCTCCTCCAGACGCTCCACTATCGTCTCCGCCCACAAGCGTGCGGAAATTCGATGTAAAACTGCGGCGCGGTTTATGTCGCCCCACCGCCGGCGGCGTTGCGCGGCTTCCAATGCATTTGCCAGCAACCTAGCCACCGAAATCTCAGGCCGAGCACTAAGTTGATTGACCCAGCGGAGTTCATCTTGGGTGGTCCACGAAAAACTGCTGCTCATTTCCCATCCCTCCGTAGTGCGCGGATCAAGAAATTACAGAGACGCAGCGCCTCAAATGGCCGAAGCCCAGCCATCCCGATCCAGATCCGATCTTCTTCGAGCTGCCCGTTCCTCACTTCCACGGTCACGTCGATGTCGATGGGAGCGTCCGGTTCGGTTCCCCAGCGTTCGGCGCGTACATGGCCGATAAAAAGCTGATGCGGGCGCCCATCGGCGCGAATCGGGGCCGGGGGTGGCGGGTCGGGCAAGTCGATTTCGTCCTCGTTGAGCGGCCACGGATGTCCGCTCCATACCAGAGGCAAGGGCGGAACTATCGCCTCGGGCGGTGGCGGCTGATGCCGCTCGACCCGCGTCGCAACGATGGGCGGCGGACGCTTTGAGTGCTTCGGATGGTGAGGATGGGCGCTCACGGCTTGCCCCCTCGAAACACGAGCTGCATGGCAGCGTCTTCGCCAACCCGTGGGGCCAGCCGGGCCACTTTGTCGAGATAGCGAAAGCCACCGCGACCCGCTGCCAGCTTGGCCAGATCCTTTTTCTTGGTCAGGCCGCGTGCGTCGCAATAGCGAAAGAAGTCAGCGACAGTCGGCGGTTGCGGCGCGGCGTGGTAGCCAATCCGCGAATAGATGTAACTGGCGGCGTTGCGCTGGAGTTCGACTTGCAGTTCGGGTAACCCCAGCAAAGCGATCCCGAACCCGGCTTCTTTGAGTTCGCGGGCGATTTCGACACGGGCCAAGAAGCGGTCGGCACGTTTGGGATCGATCAACAGATCGGACTCATCCAGGATGAGCAGCCGCCCATCGGCGACCGCCCGCAAGCGTTCTAATTTCAGGTCGTTGTTGCCGGACACCGCGACGCCGGTCAGCAGACACAGTGCGCGCAGCAAACCGCCCTGCGAAGGGTTGGCCCACATCTTTATATAAAGGGTGTCCTCGCGATCCGCCGCGAAGCGTTCAGCGACGTAGGTCTTGCCAGACCCGGAGGCACCGACGATCAGCGCAAACTCGCAATCTTCGGCAGCAGCCTCCAGCACGACGGCCATTTGCTCCTGCCCGTCCGTGGTGAATGGCGGCACCGAAGCGTCCAGGGCGGCCTTGATCTTGGCCGCAGTTTCCGGTTTCCCGTTGTAGGTTCCCTTTTTGACTTGGCTGACCGTCGAGGGGGAAACACCCAGATCGTTGGCGATCTGGCGTTGGCTCGATGTTGCAGTGGAATCCATAGGGTTTGCCTTTTTCAGTTTTTATGAAGCCGCGTTGCGGCGGGATTGCAGCAGGGCACGGAGTGCCCCTTGGTGATCGAGGATCTGGGCCGATTTGCGCTCAGGCTCCTCGGGAGAGGGCGGAGAAAGATCGTCACGTAAGCGTGCGGCGTCGGTGAGGCGAAGGATTTGCGCCACCGGCTTTTCAGGTTCCGGCGCAAAGCGAGTGCGAGCCGCGTCATGCAGGGATTTGATCGCATCGCGGAAGCGGTTCAGCGCGCCTTGTTTCTGGCGCATCAGCGATTCCAACTCTTCCCGCTCGGCATAGGGCGCGATGCCTCGACCTGCCCAGGGGTCGAGCGGGCAGAACGGTTGCCAGATTCCGCGTTCATCTTGGCGCAGAGCCAAGCCACCCTCGTGTGGTGGCAAGGGATTGAGCAACACCTGGACGCTTTCTTGACTGCCGATCTGGCTCAGATCCGGGTGGGTGAATTCGTGGACTTGGTTGCCGATACGCACCCGGACACAGGCGTTGCGCACCTTGCGCTCGAATCGCGGATAAAACAGGGCTTTAAGATCGGCATCGGGCAGCACGATCCGCCGGTCGCCCAGCTCTTTCCAGAATCGCTCGGCAGGGATGTAAGTGGTGCCGTCCACTTCGGAGCGTGCGGATGTGGTGTTGTGGCGCTCCATGACGCGCACCAGTGCTGCCAGCAGTTCATCGACCGTCGGTAGGGTGCCGCTTTTCTTAGCTTTTTCGAGCGCGGCTTGGCGTTGCTGGTTGCGAAAGGGGTCCGGGTCGCGCTTGCGATAGCCGTTGAGTTCTTCCTGGTTGAGGTAGCGGGTCAATACCGCCATTTGTGCCTCAATCGGTTTGACCGGCGGCAGATGCGGGGTGGTGTAGTGGCGGTTATCGTCGCCTTCCGTATCGGAAGAACCGGATAAGTCCACGATCCCGCTGAGCCGCCCCCACATCCGGTCAATGTAGGCCGAGCGTTCTTGCTTGCCGTTGTCGTTCAGGAGCGCGGTCGGCACATGTAGCCGACAGCCATCGAGCAGACTCAGACCGACGGTGTATTGCGTATACGGGCCATAGCTGGCGGCCAAACCGGTCCAATAGGTCGTGCTGGCATCCATCCACAGGTAAAGCTGGAGATTGATGATCTCGCCGGTTTCGGGCAGCACGCACTGGTAGTCGAGCAGATGCTGATCCCCGATATAGGTGTGCCCGGCGGGCAGTGCCGACCACTTCCGCAGAATCTTGGGCGTTTGGGTTAAGCGCAGCGGGACAGAGCCGCTGTCGCGGTAGCGCCGCAGCAGATCAAAGGGAGGGGTCATGCCTTTAAGCAGCCGAGTGAACTGGACGTAGCTGATCTGTGCGCCGGTTTCGAGCAAGCGAGCGTGTGCATCCTGGATCGTGCGACGCGGATCGCTCAGCAGCCAGCCGACCGCTGCGGCCAAGTCGGTAGCGGGAACGCTGGAGCGCGGGAAGCGCACCAGGGCGTCGATTTCTGCGATGCGGGTGCAGTCCTTGCCTTGATTACGCGCTTCGGCGATCCAGCGGTAGATCGTACTGAGGTTGACCTTGGCCTCGGCGGCGAGGGCTTCGGCTTCAGTGCGGGAGCGATTGCCGTCGAGATAGCGGCGCACGATGCGCGCTTGCTCAGGGCGAGAGAGACGCACAGAGGTAGGAGCGGGGCGAGTGTCTGTTGCAGGGCGTCCGCCGTGCTGTTCCCAGTAGCGGGCCTGCTCTTCTTCGGTCAAGGCAGAAAGCGGGATGAGATAGCGCTCACCACCCGCACCCCCCTGCGCGTTCCGAACGCGGCGAACGGGCAGATTGCCTTGCGCCGCCATCCGTCGAATGTATTGCGGAGACATACCGCGCAGCGCGGCAAACTCGCCGACGGTCAGCACCGGCTGACTAGCCATGACTGCTACTCACGCCAGAGGCTTTCAGCAGTAGCTCGCGCACTTCCAGTCCACGCGGACCTTTCCAATCTCCAAGCAGGGCTTTGCGTGCGTTCTGGCGCTTGATGCCATTCGCTAGGCACCACTGCCGCAAACTGGTTCCTTGACGGACAAAGCCCGCCCGGACTTTCAAGAAATCGCTGCTCATGTATCCTTGCCTCGAATTCAACGTGAATACAAGGATAGTCAAGAAAACTTGACCTGTAAATACAAATGAGCAAAGAAATCTTGTCCTCTCGATTCAGAGAGGAGCGTCAACGCCTGGAGCTATCCCATGAACAGACGGGGAAAATATGTGGTGTCAGCAAAAACAGTGTGATCGCTTGGGAGAAGGGGGCGAAGATCCCTGCTGATATTTTGATTGCCCTGATGCCCTACGGATTTGATCCCGTATACATCCTTACTGGGCAGCGGTCTGCTGAAACGCTTCCTCCTCGGGAGGCAGCGCTCCTGGACAATTATCGGAACAGCGATGAGCAGGGGAAACGGACTATTGAGGGGGTGGCCGGTTTGGCAGCGCAACCACCAAAAATGAGAGCGAATGATAGCGGTTAAAAATTAACCAATTTCATTATAAATAATCTAGTTTCTCAATATAAGTTATCCACAGGCTAGTTTCCCAATATTGGGAAACCGAGCATTTTGGTCAACAATTAATTGAGAAACTGGTTTTTATAACGATCATCAATGATTTAAACACTCTTAAACGCGCCTATTTTCACAATGCGACTGACGCAACTGCATGAGGTTATCGGAACTAACTGGCTGGGCCAGGAAAAATCGCCGGAAAATTTGACATTATCATTCTCATTTCAAATTGACCGAAATTCGCGCCCAAGCTCCTGTATTGAATGAGAATAATAGGGGTTAGAGGTCGCGTTTTTTCATGTAATTTCAGTCGCGCTTAAGAGGTAATTCTCTTATGCAGATGATTACCGGTTTCCGGATCGCGCGTTTCTGCCAACCGAGCCAAAGCGTGGATCGTGACATCCTGGATCAGTTGGTTCTCGGCCATACGGTTAGCAATTTCAGTTTCGAGAACCGTATTCTGGTTATGTAACCAATCACGTGCGCGCTTCAACTCCAGTTGGGTACGAATGCGCGCCAATACAATCGCCGGTCGTAACGGCTTGATGATGTAATCCACCGCACCGAGTTCCAAACCGTATTGCTCGTCCAGCGTAGTCTCCAACGCGGTCACGAAAATGACGGGAATATCGCGCGTGCTCGCATCCTCACGCAGGTGATCGAGCACCGTGTAACCGTCCATGTCTGGCATCATCACATCAAGCAGGATCAAATCCGGTTTTGGGTCCGAGGCTGCAACCCGCAAGGCGGCTTGGCCGGAATTTGCCACACGAACCCGATATTCCGGTTGCAGCAACTCACCCAAAATGATGAGATTTTCCGGTAAATCATCCACGATCAATAGAGTCGCTTTTTCTCCGTCCTTCAATCCAAGAGTCAAGTTCATGATTTGTTATCCAACATGATTAAGGGTCTGCCCAATCTGATATAACGATCCAAGCCCCTTTGCAAAACCTTAAAGCGGAAATTAGGAAAATATCATCGCTTCGCTGGCGTGAGTGATCGAAAAACCGGCGATATTGAATGGCTCTCACGACTTTGGCATCTCCTGTACCCATATCGGCGATCACTTTCATTGGGACCAGAGGCGCCTCTTCTCGTTCCATGGCCTGACATCGCGCCGCCGACTCACTTCCAGCTCATCATATGGCGGGATGGACCCATGCTATCAATACAGCAGAATCTCACGCCGCATCGCCACAAATTCCGCCTGCTCTTGTGCCCACTGCTGGGTCAATTCGCGCAGATCGGCATCCGCCTCCAGTGCCAACCGCAACTGTGCATCTCCCGCCAAGAGATCGATAGCGGGAATATCGGCCACGAATTCGTAGGGTTTCGCCCGCCAAGCAAATGCATCTGGAGTAATCCGTTTCACGCTTTGCAAAAAGGCCACTCCAGTCCTATAAGAATCGAAAGCTTGTCGGTCGGTGACGTGAATCTGCACCCCCCCGCAGGTACTACCCGCATGTTTTTGAAACTTAGGCCGAAAGTAAAGCGGGCGAAAGCGACAGCCGGGTAGATTGTTTCGAGACAAGTCGGCGGCGAGAGCTTCAGGATCGATGCCCGGCACGCCAGCCACCTCAAACGGCCGACAGGTACCACGCCCTTCCGAGAGTTCGGTCGCCTCGACCAAGCACATGCCGGGATAGACCAGCGCGGTCTCGACCGTGGGCATATTGGGCGAGGGATAGATCCAGGGTAATCCGGTGTCCTCGAAATACATCTCGCGGCGCCAACCGCGTAGGGGTAGTACTTCCAACTCGCAACGAACGCCTCGATGAACCTCAACGTAGCGAGCGATCTCGCCGGGGGTCAATCCGTGCCGATTGGGCAAAGGATGCAGACCGACGAAGGATTCAAAACCGGGTTTAATCACATTGCCTTCGATCGTCACCCCGTCGATGGGATTCGGGCGATCACAGACCAACACCCGTACTCCAACTTTCCCAGCCGCTTCCATGCACAACGCCATCGTCCAGACGAAGGTGTAATAACGGGCACCCACATCCTGCAGGTCGATGACCAAGGCATCCAATCCTTCAAGCTGTTCCCGACGCGGAGTCAGGCTGTCGAAGGTGGCACCGTACAGGCTATGCACGGGCACTCCGAGCCGGGGATCAAGCGGCAGATCTTCGACATCTTCCATGTCTTGCGCCTCGCCTCGTGCGCCGTGCTCCGGGCCGAAAATGGCGACGATTCGAGCACCGACCGCTTGCAATCGATCCAAGGCATGGCGTAGTTCGGCATCGACACTCGCGGGATGACAGACCACTCCGATCCGGGCACCGCGAATTTTTTCAGGAAAATCGTCGATAAGCGTTTCGAGACCAGTCAGCACACGGGACATTATGATTCTCGTTTCTTACAGTTGGGCATGATGGACAGACAACTATAACATTAAAAACTCATCTGTCATAGTTATGGCACGCAAAATCGCATTAATACTTTGAGGTCAGTCGTTTAGACGCGAGATACCGCGACCGCTTACCTCGATATGAGTTGAGTTTATCGTCATCCCCGCATAGGCGGGGATTCAGGTGGACAGCGAAGGGACTAGATTCCCGCCTGCGCGGGAATAAGGATGGAATGTATAGCGCTCCACTTCCACAACCCAAAGCGGATTGCTACAGAAGATTATTTGGAGATGGGAGATTATTTGGAAGTGAGGATGGAGTCCTGCGCGAGCAATTGCCGTAACTCAGGCACGCAAGAGCCACAGTTGGTGCCAGC